>NZ_JBFAKH010000012.1:0-138291 GCF_040655635.1 Streptomyces sp. NPDC050388 | reverse complement strand
CCTCCCGTACCGCCCGCACCACCGCCGCACGCCGCCCGGCCAGTTCCCGCCGTGCGGCGGCCTGCATCAGCCGCATCTCCTGTCACCGGGCGCGGGTGTCAGGCGTCGCCGCCCGCCGGGCCCGGGTCGGCCGCGGTGACGTCGAGCAGCTGGTAGCGGTCGATGGCCTGCTTCAGCACGGGCCGGTCGAGGTGGCCCTCGCGGACCAGCTCCGTCAGCACCGCCACCACGATCGACTGCGCGTCGATGTGGAAGAACCGCCGGGCCGCCCCGCGGGTGTCCGCGAAGCCGAAGCCGTCGGCGCCCAGCGACTGGTACGTCCCCGGCACCCAGCGCGCGATCTGGTCCGGCACCGACCGCATCCAGTCCGACACCGCCACGACCGGCCCCTGCGCCGAGGCCAGCTTCCGCGTCACGTACGGGAGGCGCTGCTCCTCCTCCGGGTGCAGCAGGTTGTGCCGCTCGCAGTCCACCGCCTCGCGCCGCAACTCGTTCCAGGAGGTCGCCGACCAGACGTCGGCCTTGACGTCCCACTCCTCGGCGAGGATCTTCTGCGCCTCGATCGCCCAGGGCACCGCGACACCGGAGGCGAGGATCTGGGCGGGCAGGCTGCCCGCCGTGCCCTCGCTGAAGCGGTACAGGCCCTTCACGATGCCCTCCGCGTCCACGCTCGTAGGCTCGGCCGGATGCTGGATGGGCTCGTTGTAGACGGTCAGGTAGTAGAAGACGTCCTCGCCGTGCGGGTGCTGCTCGTCGCCGCCGTACATCCGGCGCAGACCGTCCTGCACGATGTGCGCGATCTCGTAGCCGAACGCCGGGTCGTACGCGACGCACGCCGGGTTCGTGGACGCCAGCAGCTGCGAGTGTCCGTCCGCGTGCTGAAGGCCCTCACCGGTCAGGGTCGTGCGCCCTGCGGTCGCGCCCAGGACGAAACCGCGCGCCAGCTGGTCGGCCATCTGCCAGAACTGGTCACCGGTGCGCTGGAAACCGAACATCGAGTAGAAGACGTACACCGGGATGAGCGGCTCGCCGTGCGTGGCGTACGCCGAGCCGGCCGCGATCAGCGAGGCCGTGCAGCCGGCCTCGGAGATGCCGTCGTGCAGCATCTGCCCGTTCGGCGCCTCCTTGTACGCGAGCAGCAGCTCCCGGTCCACGGACTCGTACTGCTGACCCAGCGGATTGTAGATCTTCGCGCTCGGGAAGAACGAGTCCATGCCGAACGTGCGGTACTCGTCCGGCGCGATCAGTACGAACCGCTTGCCGATCTCCTTGTCCCGCATGAGCTCCTTGAGGAGCCGGACGAAGGCCATGGTCGTCGCGATGGACTGCTGGCCCGAGCCCTTCTTCACACTCGCGTACGCCTTGTCGCCGGGCAGCGCGAGCGGCTTGGAGCGCACGACGCGGGTCGGCACGTATCCGCCGCAGGACTTGCGGCGGTCGTGCATGTACTGGATCTCCTCCGAGTCGCGGCCCGGGTGGTAGTACGGCGGCAGGCCGGACTCCAGGTCCCTGTCGGCGATCGGGAGGTGCAGGCGGTCCCGGAAGCCCTTGAGGTCGTCGACCGTCAGCTTCTTCATCTGGTGCGTGGCGTTGCGGCCCTCGAAGTTCGGGCCCAGCGTCCAGCCCTTGACCGTCTTGGCGAGGATCACCGTCGGCTGGCCCTTGTGCTCCAGGGCCGCCTTGTAGGCCGCGTAGATCTTCCGGTGGTCGTGACCGCCGCGGCCCAGGTGCAGGATCTGGTCGTCGGTCATGCCCTCGACCATGGCGCGCAGCCGGTGGTCGTCGCCGAAGAAGTGGTCGCGGATGTAGGCCCCGGACTCGGTGGCGTACGTCTGGTACTGGCCGTCCGGCGTGGTGTTCATCCGGTTGACCAGCACGCCGTCCCGGTCCTGGGCGAGCAGCGGGTCCCAGGTGCGGTCCCAGACGAGCTTGATCACGTTCCAGCCGGCGCCCCGGAAGATGGACTCCAGCTCCTGGATGATCTTGCCGTTGCCGCGCACCGGCCCGTCGAGGCGCTGCAGGTTGCAGTTGACGACGAAGGTCAGGTTGTCCAGGTTCTCGCGGGCGGCGATGGACAGCTGGCCCAGGGACTCGGGCTCGTCCATCTCGCCGTCGCCGAGGAACGCCCACACGTGCGACTTCGAGGTGTCGGTGATGCCGCGCGCCTGCATGTAGCGGTTCATCCGGGCCTGGTAGATCGCGCCGATCGGACCGAGGCCCATCGACACCGTCGGGAACTCCCAGAAGTCCGGCATCGACCGCGGGTGCGGATACGACGACAGTGCCTCGGGCGCCTTCGACTTCTCCTGGCGGAAGCCGTCCAGCTGCCGCTCGGTGAGCCGGTCCAGCAGGTACGCGCGCGCGTAGATGCCCGGCGAGGCGTGGCCCTGGAAGAAGACCTGGTCGCCGCCGTCGCCCGCGTCCTTGCCGCGGAAGAAGTGGTTGAAGCCCACGTCGTACAGCGACGCCGAGGACGCGAACGTGGCGATGTGGCCGCCGACGCCGATCCCGGGCCGCTGCGCGCGCGAGACCATCACCGCGGCGTTCCACCGGGTCGCGTTGAGGATCTTGCGCTCGATCTCCTCGTTGCCCGGGAAGAACGGCTCCGCACGGGTGGGGATCGTGTTGACGTAGTCCGTGCTGCGCATCTCGGGCACGGCCACGCGCCGCTCGCGCGCGCGCTCGATCAGCCGCAGCATCAGGTAACGGGCCCGCTCCCGGCCGCGCTCGTCGACGGCGGCGTCGAGGGAGTCGAGCCACTCCTGCGTTTCCTCGGGGTCGAAGTCAGGAACCTGACTCGGAAGACCACCAATGATGATCGGGTTGCGGTCGGATGCGGAAGCCACGCTGTTCCTTACCTGTCAGAGGGCCGTGAAAGGGCCGCTGCTTCACTGATTCAGCCGTCTGCGCGCTCCCCATCGTCCACCCGGGAGCCGCGCACGTCATCTCTACCGATAGGTAACCCGGCCGCTGCACCGGTACGGTGGCATACGGGACGGGCCACGGACTCGTGCGAGTCTCGTACCCGTATACGGTTCCCAAACGCCCATAGAGGGCACAAGGGTGTGGCGTGCGTCACTGTGAGCCAGGATGATGTGCCTGGAGTTGCGGTGACCCGGCCGGGATCGTCACCGTTTCGGCGGTCCCTGCGGCCGGGTACTTGCGCGAACCGCCCCGCCCGTGTGGACTACGGCCAGCGCCGCGCGCCCGCGCGTGGCTGCGACAATTGGCGAGATTCCCAAACCATGATCAGGAGGCAAACCGTGAGCGCGACCGCGGACCACGCGGAGGAGCGGACGAACCCTGCCGCCAGGCTGGGGTTCCAGCCCGGGCAGGTGGTCCAGGAGATCGGCTACGACGACGACGTAGACCAGGAGCTCCGCGAGGCCATCGAGGGCGTCATCGAGAGCGACCTGGTCGACGAGGACTACGACGACGTGGCTGACGCCGTTGTGCTGTGGTTCCGCGACGACGACGGCGACCTGACGGACGCGCTGGTGGACGCCGGCACGTACATCGAAGAGGGCGGTGCCATCCTGCTCCTCACGCCGAAGACAGGCCGTTCGGGCTACGTCGAGCCGAGTGACATCTCGGAGGCCGCCACCACGGCGGGCCTGACGGCGGCCAAGAGCGTCAGCGTGGGCAAGGACTGGAGCGGCAGCCGGCTGGCCACGCCGAAGGCCGCCAAGTCCAGGAGGTAGCCACGGCGGAGCCGGTCCCGGCGGCGGCACTCCCGCCGCCGGGGCCGCACCCCGTTCGAACCCGGACGGGCCGATCCGGATCGGCCCGTCCGGCCCACCGCCGTCCCCCGTGCGTAGGGTGGTCCCCGGGAAGAAACCGGGAACAGCACCCCCGAAGGGACGAACGAGGCGATGGCGATCCAGGTCGGCGACAAGGCCCCCGACTTCGAGCTCAAGGACAACCACGGCGCGCCCGTACGACTGTCCGACCACCTCGGACAGCGGAACGTGGTGCTCGTCTTCTACCCCTTCGCCTTCACCGGCGTGTGCACCGGGGAGCTGCGCGAACTGCGCGACAACCTGCCGCTCCTCGCCGACCGCGACACCCAGCTGCTCGCCGTCTCCAACGACTCCATCCACACCCTGCGCGTCTTCGCCGAGCAGGAGGGCCTGGAGTACCCCCTGTTGTCGGACTTCTGGCCGCACGGCGAGGTCTCACGCGCGTACGGCGTCTTCGACGAGGGCAAGGGCTGCGCCGTGCGGGGGACCTTCGTCATCGACCGGGAGGGCATCGTGCGCTGGACGGTCGTCAACGCACTGCCCGACGCGCGTGACCTGAACGAGTACGTCGAGGCGCTCGACGCGCTGTGAGCACGTCCGACACCTCGTGGTTCCCCGCCCCGGGGCCTGCGGCGGCCGGGAACCCATCACTAGGATCGACACGTTGATCTGACATCCAACGCACGACGGGGCTTCCCGCCCCCGGACATCAATGGAGGACTCGTGGGAGTCAGCCTCAGCAAGGGCGGCAACGTTTCGCTGACCAAGGAGGCGCCGGGCCTGACCGCGGTCATCGTCGGACTGGGGTGGGACGTCCGCACCACGACCGGCACCGACTTCGACCTGGACGCCAGCGCGCTGCTGGTGAACAACACCGGCAAGGTCGCCAACGACGCCAACTTCGTCTTCTTCAACAACCTCAAGAGCCCCGACGGCTCGGTCGAGCACACCGGCGACAACCTCACCGGTGAGGGCGAGGGCGACGACGAGCAGATCAAGGTCAACCTCGCCGGTGTCCCGGCGGAGGTCGACAAGATCGTCTTCCCGGTCTCGATCTACGACGCCGAGAACCGCCAGCAGTCCTTCGGCCAGGTGCGCAACGCGTTCATCCGCGTCGTCAACCAGGCCGGCGGCGCCGAGATCGCCCGCTACGACCTCTCGGAGGACGCCTCCACGGAGACCGCCATGGTCTTCGGTGAGCTGTACCGGCACGGCGCCGAGTGGAAGTTCCGCGCCATCGGCCAGGGCTACGCCTCCGGCCTGCGCGGCATCGCACAGGACTTCGGGGTGAACGTCTGAGACGGTCACGTCCCGGGCGCCGTCCGGGCCCGGCCGCCTCGCACGGCTGTTCCGTCCGGCGCCACACGGTTTACGTGTGGCGCCGGACGCGCAGGACCACCTGAGAAACACCATCCGGGGAGGGATCAGCAAGATGGGCGTCACGCTTGCCAAGGGGGGAAACGTCTCCCTGTCCAAGGCCGCGCCGAATCTCACACAGGTGATGATCGGGCTCGGCTGGGACGCGCGCTCCACCACCGGAGCCCCCTTCGACCTCGACGCCAGCGCACTGATGTGCAGCGACGGCCGGGTCATGGGGGACGAGTGGTTCATCTTCTACAACCAGCTCACGAGCCCGGACGGCTCGGTGCAGCACACCGGTGACAACCTCACCGGCGAGGGCGACGGCGACGACGAGTCCCTGCTGGTCGACCTCTCCAAGGTGCCGGTCCGGTGCGACAAGATCGTTTTTCCGGTCTCCATCCATCTGGCCGACGACCGCGGCCAGGCTTTCGGCCAGGTCAGCAATGCCTTCATCCGGGTCGTCAACCAGGCGGACGGTCAGGAGCTCGCCCGGTACGACCTGTCGGAGGACGCCTCCACCGAAACCGCGATGATCTTCGGTGAGCTCTACCGCCATCAGGGCGAGTGGAAGTTCAGGGCGGTGGGCCAGGGGTACGCGTCCGGGCTGCGGGGCATCGCTCTAGACTTCGGAGTCAATGTTTCGTAAAGCCGACTTCGGCAGCGGGGAGAGTCTCCTCCGGAGATCGTCCGGGGGAGCCCCCAACACATGATGGGGTAGCCAGTGGTTCTGAAAACCTTCGGCTGGTCGTTCGCGGTCACCGCGCTCGGTCTGGTCGCAGCGATCCTTTTCGGGGGGTGGACCGCCTTTGGCATCGTGGCGATCCTGTCGATCCTCGAGATCTCGCTGTCCTTCGACAACGCGGTGGTCAACGCCGGGATCCTGAAGAAGATGAATGCCTTCTGGCAGAAGATCTTCCTCACGATCGGCATTCTGATCGCCGTCTTCGGCATGCGGCTGGTCTTCCCCGTCGTGATCGTCGCCATCAGTGCCCAGCTCGGTCCGATCGAGGCGGTCGATCTCGCCTTCAGCGACAAGGACCGGTACCAGCAACTCGTCACCGACGCCCACCCGTCGATCGCCGCGTTCGGTGGTATGTTCCTGCTGATGATCTTCCTGGACTTCGTGTTCGAGGACCGGGAGATCAAGTGGCTGACCTGGATCGAGCGCCCGCTCTCCAAGCTCGGCAAGGTCGACATGCTGTCGGTCTGCGTCGCGCTGATCGTCCTGCTGATCGCCTCCCTGACCGTCGGGGCCAACGCCCACCAGCACGGCGGCCTCCACGTCGACAAGGCGGAGACCGTTCTCCTCGCCGGCATCGGGGGTCTGATCACCTACATGATCGTGGGCGGACTCTCCGGCTACTTCGAGGACAAACTCGAAGAGGAGGAGGAACGCGAGCACGAGGAGGAGGAGAAGGCCGTGCGCGCCGGCAAGCCCCGTTCGGCGGTCGCGCTGGCCGGCAAGGCCGCGTTCTTCATGTTCCTCTACCTCGAGGTCCTGGACGCGTCCTTCTCCTTCGACGGTGTGATCGGCGCCTTCGCCGTCACCAACGACATCGTGCTGATGGCCCTGGGCCTGGGCATCGGCGCCATGTACGTCCGTTCGCTGACGGTCTACCTGGTCCGCCAGGGCACCCTCGACGAGTACGTCTACCTGGAGCACGGCGCGCACTACGCCATCGGTGCGCTCGCCGCCCTGCTGCTCGTCACGATCCAGTACGAGATCAACGAGATCATCACCGGCCTGATCGGCGTCGTCCTGATCGGCGCCTCCTTCTGGTCCTCCGTGCGCCGCAACAAGGCGATCGCGGCGGCCGGGGGGACCCCGGAGAAGACCGAGGTCCCGTCCGGGGTGTGACAGCCCTCCGCGTGAGGAACGCTCTGTTCGGGGCGGCCGTCGAGGACCACTCCTCGGGGCCGCCCCGTCGGCCGTTGCGGGGGCGGCGGAACAGCGGGACGGCACGGCAGCGGGGCCGGCGGGGTTCCACGAGCGGACTTGGGGCGGGAATGGGATTTCTGGACGGACTGTGGCGCGGGAAAGAGACCGCCTTCGACTCGGGCAACGCGGCCACCAACGCCATCGAGCTGACCAAACGGCACGCGCAGGTGTCCCTGACCAAACAGGGCGCGGCCAACGGCCATCTGCGGATCAACCTGAGCTGGCGGATGCGCACCTCCGACCTGGGCGGCGCCCAGCGGGAGAGCCTGCTGCGGCACCCGCTCAAGGCGCTCAAGCCCCCGGAGGTCGTCGCCCACAGCCAGAGCATGGTCAACGTCGACCTGGACCTGGGCTGTCTGTACGAACTCCAGGACGGCACCAAGGGCGTGGTCCAGCCGCTCGGCGGCTTCCTCGGTGACGTCAACGCGGCGCCGTACGTCAAGCTCAGCGGCGACGACCGGTTCGGCTCGGCCTCCGGTGAGACGATCTACGTCAACCTGGACCACCGCGAGCACATCAAACGCCTGCTGGTCTTCGCGTACATCTACGACCAGACGCCCGCGTTCGACCGTACGCACGCCGTCGTCACCCTGTTCCCGAGCAACGGCCCGCGGATCGAGATAGGCCTGGACGAGCGCCATCCGCAGGCCCGCTCCTGCGCGGTGGTGATGATCGAGAACGTCAAGGGCGAGATCGTGGTCCACCGCGAGGTGAAGTTCGTCTACGGCTTCCAGGCGGAGCTCGACCGCCTGTACGGGTGGGGCCTGCAGTGGGGCCGCGGCTTCAAGTCGAAGGTGGACCGTTAGGGCCCCACCCGGGCCGGGGCCCCACCGGCCCGGGTCCTACCGTCCGATGAACTGGGGCCCCTGCGGGGGCAGGCGGAAGTCGGGGTCGGGGGCGCCGGGCGCGGGGGGCGGGTAGCCGTAGCCGGACGGCGCGCCCGCGGCGGCCGCCGCGGGCGACGTCTGCGGGTAGCCGTAGGCGGGCCGCCCGGTCGTCTGCGGGTAGCCGTACGCCGGCTGCGCGGCCGGGGGCTGCTGCGGCGGATACCCGTACGCGGGCTGCGCCGGCACTCCGGCCGGCTGCTCGGGCGGCAGGGGCCCGGACAGGTCCGCCGCGGCCGGGGCCTGCGGCTGGGTCAGCGCGTCGGGACGGACCGGGGTCCCGGTCGTGCCGGACGTGTCCGGGCGGCCGGGGTCGGCGGCCGAGGGGTCCTGCGCCGCCTCCGACTCGTCCACCGAGATGCCGAAGTCCGTCGCCAGGCCCTTCAGCCCGTTCGAGTAGCCCTCGCCGAGCGCCCGGAACTTCCAGCCCTCCCCGCGCCGGTACAGCTCACCGCAGATCAGCGCCGTCTCCTGGCCCGTCTCCGGCTTGACGTCGAAGTACGCCAGCGGCTCCGCGTCGGGCGCCTGCGCGTCGAACAGCAGGATGCGCAGCGTGTGCACCTGGTCGAAGGTGACGCCGTCCGCCGACGCCACCAGCAGGATCCGCCCCACGCCGTCCTCGACCCCGTCGAGGTCTGTCTGGATCGTGTCGGTCAGACCCTCGGCGACCCGCTTCTTGCCGAGCCGCCACACCGTGCCGGACGGGTGCCGGGGCTGGTTGTAGAAGACGAAGTCCTCGTCCGAGCGCACCCGGTCGTCGAGCCCCAGGAGCAGCGCGGACGCGTCCACGTCCGGCACACCCTGCCCCGGGGACCAGCGCAGGACGGCGCGTACCGTGGTGGCTTGGAGCGGGACGTTCGACCCCTTCAGCATGGCGTGCGTCATACGGTCATCCTGCCCTCTCCGTCCTGATCACGACAATGCGGGGGGTAGCGAGACGGTATGGGAACGACACGGCCGGGCCACCTCGCGTTCACACCGGGCGGGAACCGCCGACATCGTTCCGTACGTACTATTACCGGCCACCTTCTGACATTCCACAGCATGCCCAACGGCCACGGGGGAGTTCAATGCGTCACTTCGGACAGATCGCCCCGGCGGTGCGGAAACGTCTCTTCTACCGGGAGCCGGGCGTGTTCACGCAGGAGTCACCGGCCCAGCTGCTCTCCACGGCCCTGGGCGCCACGCTGTACAGCCCCGCGACCCGCCCCCGGCTCGCCGACGACATCGTCAAGCAGGCCGGGCGCGGTGTGGTCTCGATGGTGCTGTGTCTCGAGGACTCCATCGGCGACGAGGACGTGCTCGCCGGCGAGGTGAACCTCGTCCGCCAGTTCGCCGACCTGGCCGGCCGGCCGGCGGCCGGTCTGCCGCTGCTGTTCATCCGGGTCCGGACGCCGGACCAGATACCGGACCTCGTCCGGCGTCTCGGCCCGGCCCTCTCGCTGCTGTCCGGATTCGTCCTGCCGAAGTTCACCGAGGAACGCGGCGTGCCCTTCCTGGAGGCCCTCGCCCTCGCCGAGGCCGAGAGCGGACACCGCCTCTTCGCCATGCCGGTACTGGAGTCGCCGGAGCTGCTCTACCGCGAGACGCGCGTGGAGACCCTCGAAGGCATCCTCCGCGCGGTCGACAAGTACCGCGACCGGGTCCTCGCCCTGCGCCTCGGCGTGACCGACTTCTGCTCCCCGTACGGGCTGCGCCGCGGCCCCGACATGACCGCCTACGACATCCAGATCGTCGCCTCCGTGATCGCCGACGTGGTGAACATGCTGGCCCGCGCCGACGGCACCGGGTTCACCGTGACGGGACCGGTCTGGGAGTACTTCCGGGTCCAGGAGCGCATGTTCAAGCCACAGTTGCGGCAGAGCCCCTTCCTGGAGGGACAGGCCGTGGAACTGCGCGCGACACTGATCGAGCACGCCATGGACGGCCTGCTGCGGGAGATCTCCCTCGACCGGGCCAACGGACTGCAGGGCAAGACCTGCATCCACCCCTCGCACGTGCTGCCCGTGCACGCGCTGTCCGTCGTCAGTCACGAGGAGTACAGCGACGCGCAGGACATCCTCCGGCCGGAACGCGACGGCGGGGGTGTCATGAGGTCGACGTACACGAACAAGATGAACGAGGTGAAGCCGCACCGCGCCTGGGCCGAGCGGACCCTGCTGCGCGCCGAGGTCTTCGGCGTCGCCAACGAGGACATCGGGTTCGTGGAGCTGCTCGCGGCCGGCCTGGCGGAGTGACGTACCGGAGCGACGGCGAGAGCCCTCATGGACGAGAGCCCTCATGGAGAAGACCAGTGAGAAGGCAGTGAGAAGGCAGTGAGAAGGCAGTGAACGAGGCAGTGCGCCGTGAGGCGCGCGACGGGTCGCCGGCCGGCGCGGGCACGACCGGCGGGAGCGTCTGGCCCGGGAGCTGGGTCGCGGAGCGGCTCGGCGTCGAACTGGCCGGCGACGACCGGCTGACCGGGATGCTGGGCCTGGCCCTGCGCCGCAACCCCAAGCGGGCCCACCTGCTGGTGTCCGACGTCCTCGGCAAGCACGTGCCCAGCCCGCCGTCCGTCGTGTACGGCCACGGTGTCGCCCTCGGCCGCCGGGTCCGCGAACTGCTGGGCGAACAGGCCCACCGGGCCGTGGTCCTCGGGTACGCGGAGACCGCGACCGGCCTCGGCCACTCGGTCGCCGACGGCCTGGGCGTCGCCCCCTGTCTGCACTCCACCCGCCGCCCGGTCCCCGGGGTGGCCACGGCGGGCGGTTTCGAGGAGTCCCACTCCCACGCGACCTCGCACCTGCTGCTCCCCGAGGAGCCCGGGCTGCTGGCCGGGGACGGGCCGCTGGTCCTGGTCGACGACGAGTTCTCCACCGGCAACACGGTCCTGAACACCATCCGCGACCTGCACGCGCGCCATCCTCGGCGGCGGTACGTGGTGGTCGCCCTGGTCGACATGCGCTCGCCCGCCGACGCCGGGCGGCTGGACGAGTTCGCCCGCGAGATCGGGGCGCGGATCGACCTGGTGACGACCGCGTCGGGCACGGTGCGGTTGCCGGAGGGCGTCCTGGAGAAGGGACAGGAGCTGGTGGCGCGGTACGAGGGTGCCACGGGGGGCGGTCGGTCGACTGCGGCGCCGTCCGGATCTGCGGCCACCGCCGCGTGGGCGCGATCAGCCCAAGCCGGCCCGCACCCGGACGATAAGCTCACGCGCGTGGATCTGCGCTGGCCCTCCGGCCTTCCCGACGGCGGGCGGCACGGGTTCACGCCCGAGCACCGCGCCCGCCTGGAGAGCGCACTCCCCGACATGGCGGCCCGCCTCGCAGAGGCACTCCCCGACGGCGCCCGCCGCGGTCGCATACTCGTCCTCGGCTTCGAGGAGCTGATGTACGCCCCGCTCCGCCTCGCCCACGCGCTGGAACAGAAGCTGGCACAGGAGCAGGAACAGGAACCGGGGCAGGGGCCGGAGCAGGCGGCGGCCGGGGCGACCGGCACCGGGGTGCGCTTCTCCACCACCACCCGCTCACCCGTCCTCGCCGTCGACGACCCCGGCTACGCGATACGCACCCGACTGGTCTTCCCCGCCCACGACGACCCCGCCGACGGCCCCGGCGAGCGCTACGCCTACAACGTCGCGGGCGCCGGCTTCGACGCCGTCGTCGCGGTCGTCGACTCGGCCGCCGACACCCCCGCGCTGCACGCGCCCGGCGGTCTGCTGGCCGAGCTCGCCGCGCACACCCCGCAGGTCCTCCTGGCGGTCATACCGTCGTACGTCCCCGCGCCCTCTTACGGACCCGCCGGACCCGAGGTGCCCGCCGGACCCGACGCCCTCGAAAGGCCCGCCTCCATGCTGCCCGAGCCCCTCCGCGGCCCCGCCTTCTCCTCCTACGCGCCCGAGGAGGTCGGCTGGCTGCTCCAGGACCTCTCGGACGTCACCCTGGAGGCACCGACCGAGGAGCGCGAGGAGGCCATCCAGAGCGGCGGCGCGCACTACGCCGAGTCGCTGCCCGTCGAGTACCAGCCGAGCGAGCAGTACCAGCGGCTGTTCCACGCGGCCCTCAAGGACTCGGCGGCCCGCCTCGCCCACGCGGTCGGCGTGGTCACCGAGACCGTCCTCGTCGAGAGGTCTCCCCGCCCGGTCCTGGTCTCCCTGGCCCGCGCCGGCACCCCCGTCGGCATCCTGATGCGCCGCTGGGCCCGGCACCGGCACCAGCTCGACCTCCCGCACTACGCCGTCTCCATCGTCCGCGGCCGCGGCATCGACGCCAACGCACTGCGCTGGCTGGCCGGGCATCACGACCCCCGGGACGTCGTCTTCGTCGACGGCTGGACCGGCAAGGGCGCCATCACCCGTGAACTCGCCCAGGCCGTCCAGGAGTTCGAGAAGACCCACGGTGTCACCGGCTTCGACCCGGAGATCGCGGTGCTGGCCGACCCCGGCTCCTGCGTACGGACCTACGGCACCCGCGAGGACTACCTGATCCCCTCCGCCTGCCTCAACTCGACCGTCTCCGGCCTCGTCTCACGCACCGTGCTGCGGGCCGACCTGGTCGGTCCGGACGACTTCCACGGCGCCAAGTTCTACCGCGAACTCGCCGACGCGGACGCCTCGGTGGCCTTCCTGGACGCCGTCTCAGCCCGCTTCCCCGAGGTCACGGACGCCGCCTGCGCCCAGGCCAAGGAACTGCTCGCCACCGACCGCACCCCCACCTGGGAGGGCTGGGCCGCCGTCGAACGCATCAGCGAGGAGTACGGCATCCACGACGTGAACCTCGTCAAGCCCGGCGTCGGCGAGACCACCCGGGTGCTGCTGCGCCGGGTGCCCTGGAAGATACTGGCGCGGGTCGGGGCGGGCAGCGACCTCGACCACGTCCGGCTGCTGGCCGAACAGCGGGGCGTCCCCGTCGAGGAGGTCGACGGACTCCCGTACACCTGCGTCGGGTTGATCCACCCCCGGTACACGCGCGGCGCGACCGGCGCCGACGGCAGGGCGGTGACCCGCTGATGCCCGTCCTCGTCGCCAGTGACCTCGACCGCACGATCGTCTACTCCGCCGGCGCGCTCGCCCTGGCCGGGCCCGACGCCGAGGCGCCCCGCCTGCTGTGCGTGGAGGTCTACGAGAGCCGCCCGCTGTCCTTCATGACGGAGACGGCGGCCGGACTGCTCGCCGAACTCGGTGACAGCGCGGTGTTCGTACCGACGACCACCCGCACCCGCGAGCAGTACGGGCGCATCAGCCTCCCCGGCCCCCCGCCGGCCTACGCCATCTGTGCCAACGGCGGCCATCTCCTGGTCGACGGCGTGTCCGACCCCGACTGGCACGCCCGGGTGACCGCACACCTCGCCGCCGAGTGCGCCCCGCTCTCCGAGGTGCAGGACCATCTGCTGCGGACCGCCGAACCGGCCTGGACCCTCAAGCACCGGGTCGCCGAGGACCTCTTCGCCTACCTCGTCGTCGAGCGCCGGCTGCTGGACGAGGAGTGGGTGAAGGAACTCGCCGTGTGGGCGGAGAACCGGGGCTGGACGGTCTCCCTGCAGGGGCGCAAGATCTACGCCGTACCGAAGCCGCTCACCAAGAGCGCGGCCATGCGTGAGGTCGCCCGCCGCACCGGCGCCGACCTCACCCTCGCGGCCGGCGACTCCCTCCTCGACGCCGACCTGCTGCTCGCCGCCGACCGGGGCTGGCGCCCCGGCCACGGCGAACTGGCCGACGCCGGCTGGACGGCCCCCGGGATCACGGGACTGCCCGAGCGCGGGGTGCTGGCCGGCGAACGCATCCTGCGGGAGTTCCTGCACACGGTGCGCGCGCCGCACTGACGGCACCGGCAAGGATCCCGCCCTCGCCGGTGACCGGGGAGCAGACGGGGCCGTCAGCCGCAGCAGCCCCCGCCGCAGCAGCCCCCGCCGCCCCCGCCCGCGCGGGGTGCGGCGGCGGGGGCGGAGGCGGCACCGCCCACGGCGACCGTGGACAGGAGCTTCACCGTGTCGTCGTGTCCCGACGGACAGTCGGCCGGGGCGGCGGACTCCGCCATGGGACGGCTCAGTTCGAAGGTGTCGCCGCAGGTCCGGCAGCGGTACTCATAACGAGGCATGAGCACAGGCTAACCGGCCGCCCCTGTTCGTGGTGGGGGAGCGGGGCGCGGGAGCGACGTGCCGGTCGGGCCCTAGCCTGCGGAGCCGCCGCGGTCCTCGCGGATCAGGGCCACCACCTGTGCCACCGACTCGCGGACCGCCTCCGTCTCCGTCAGGAAGTGCCAGTAGTCGGGGTGACGGCCCTCCAGGGCGTCGACGGCCCGGTCCAGGCGGGCCACGGCGGCGTCCAGCGGTCGGGCGTGACGCGGGTCCGGGGTGTGGCGGCCGGCCATGGCCAGGCGCTGGGCGTCCCGGACGGCGAAGCGGGTGCGTTCGATCTCCTGCTCGGGGTCCTTCTGCACGGCGTTCAGCCGGCGCAGCCGGTCACCGGCGGCGGACACGGCCTCGTCGGTCGTGTTCAACAGCGCCCGTACGGTCGACAGCAGGGCGGTCGCGTCCGCCCAGCGCTGTTCCTCGCGCGCGGTCCTCGCCTCGGCGAGCCTGCCCTCGGCCCGGCGCACGTTCTCCGCGGCCACCTCGGGGACGCGCTGCAGGTCCTGCCAGCAGGCGGCGGTGAAGCGGCGGCGCAGCTCGCTGAGGACCGGTTCCACCTGTGCGGACCGGGTGGTGAGGGCCTGGGCGCGGGTCCGCAGGGAGACCAGTCGGCGGTCGGTCTCGGCGGCCCGTTCCGGCAGCCGCTCGGCCTCCGCGCGGACGGCCTCGGCCTGGCGCGTGACCTGCTCGGCCCGCTCGAGGGTCTGCGGCACGCCGTGCTGCCCGGCACCCTGGTTCAGCTTGGTCAGCTCCGGGGAGAGCGCGGCGAGCCGGGCGGCGAGATCGTCGGCCCGCAGCCCCGACCCGCGGGCGGTGTCCAGCGCGTTCGACGCGGCGAGCAGGGCCTGCCGGGCACGCTCCACGGCGGGCGCGAGCCGGGCCAGCTGGGTCTCGGCCTTGCCGAGGAGGGGGCCCAGTCCGTCGGTGAAGCGGTCCAGTTCCCGCTTGACCCGGTCGAGCTCGCCCTTGGCGGCGGTCAGCTCGGTGCGGGCCCGGGAGGCGACCGAGGCCTCCAGGTCGTCGCGGTCCAGGTCATGGGCGTCGACGGCCTCGATGTACCGGTGACTGGCCTCGTCGATACGGCGGCCGAGTGCCTCGAAGTCGGCGACGGCCCGACGGGCGGCGGGGGAGCTGTCGACGGCGGTGATCGTCTCGATGGAGATCCGCAGGTCCCGCTGGGCGGTGTCGAGCTCGTAGAACGCGGCCGCCGCCGCGTCCTTGGCGGCCTGCGCCTCGGCCCGCTGGTTCTCGGCCCGCCCGCCGAACCAGCGCCGGGTGCCGCCGCCGGTGAACGCGGCGGCCAGCGCCGGCGCCGCCACCAGCGGCAGGGCCATCAGGGCGAGCCCGTCCCGGAGCGGAGCGGCCGCCCGGGGGAGGCGCACCGCGTGAGGACGCGCCGTGCGCAGGCGCGGCCACGAGGGGGGAGACAGAACACCACGCGTGCGGTGCACGCGTGGTCTCGACGGCGAGTACGGCTGCTCTGGTGTCGCCGTCACATCCCTCTCCCGTACTGTCGTTCGACCTGCCGGTGCCATTGTCCCACCGGTGGAGGACGAACACACGGGTCGGTCGGTTCGCCGTACGGACCGTGAGACTTCCGTCGCCGGTGTGGAGGTTCGGCACACGGGAGCCGGTGTCGTCACGGGGGCATCCCGGAGGAACCCCGGTGGCAGGGTGCCGGGCCGCCGTCGGGACGGGTGTTTACCGGACCGTGCCCCGGGCCATGTAGGCTGTCGATTCGGCCTGGGCGGTGCGTCCGGGTCCCGGGTGCGTAGCTCAGGGGTAGAGCGCCTGCCTTACAAGCAGGATGTCGGCGGTTCGAAACCGTCCGCGCCCACCGTGTGACGATCAAGGGCCTCCGGAGACGTTCCGGAGGCCCTTCTCGCTGTGGACGGCGGCACCCTCACGGGGACTGCTCCGTGCCCTCCGGAGGGTTCTCGTGGGCGTGCTTCAGCCGGGAGCGGGCGCGGACCCGGTCGGCGCCGGTGAGTTCGGCCCAGTAGCGATGGGTGCTGACGAACACCACCAGCTCGTGCTCCCGGCGCCGCAGCTTCTCCACCTCGGCCTGTTCGTCGTCGGTCCAGCCGGGCGAGGCGGGGCGCTCGACCCGGCGCCAGCCGGTGTCGTCGCTGAACCCGTCGACGGGCTCCACCGACCAGGGAAGCCGCTTGAGCAGGGCCGACAGCTCGGCCTGGACCTGACGCAACTCCTCCTGACCGGCGAGGAGATCACTCGGAAAGTCATAGGTCGCAGCCACACCCCGATGATACGCCTGTTCGATTTTGGGTGGCGAGTTGCTCGGGGGACTCCCCGGTGGTCCACCCTCGTGGCCCGCGGGGGCCCGGCGGGGTGAGACTGGGAGCATGTGCCGGAGTATCAAGACCCTGCGTCCGCCCGCCCTGCCCGAGGAGGCCACCGAGGACGAGATCCGGGCCGCCGCCCTGCAGTACGTGCGGAAGGTGTCCGGCTTCCGGGCGCCGGCCGCCCACAACCGCGAGGTCTTCGACCGGGCCGTGGACGCGATCGCCGAGGCCACGGCCGACCTGCTGGACGGCCTGGAGGTGCGTGGCGCGAGTGCGGCGCGGGAGGCGGGGTGAGCGGGGCGGGGTGAGCCGGCGGCCCCGGTCCACCACGACGCCCCGGACGCGCCGTCCCTACGAGGCCTCCGCCGGTACCGGGTGCCGGCGCACCAGGTAGGTCGCTCCCGCGCCCGCCGCGAACAGCGCGCCGACCGATACCGCGGTGGCGAGCCAGGACGCGCCCAGCCAGTGGGCGCCGAAGTAACCGAGGGCCACGCTGTAGGCGGCCCAGGACAGGCCCGCCAGCGCCGACCAGGGCAGGAAGTCACGGGCCCGGCGGCGGGCGGCACCCGCCCCGAGCGAGACCAGCGAACGGCCCGCCGGGGCGAAACGGGCGAGGACGACCAGGCCGCCGCCGCCTCGGGCCAGCGCCGAGCCGAGACGGTCCTGCGCGTCGGTCAGCCGTCTGGACCTGGCGATCGCCCGGTCCAGACGGGCGCCGCCGCGCCAGGCGAGACGCCAGGCGACCAGGTCGCCCAGGACGGAGGCGGTGGCGGCGCAGAGGGTCAGCGCCAGGATGTCGGGCACGTCGGTCGCGGTGCCCGCGGCGGCGGCCGTGGCCGCCGTGATCACCAGGACCCCGCTCGGCAGCACCGGCAGGAACACGTCGAGCAGGACCGAGAGGGCCACCACCGCGTAGACCCATGGACTGCCGACCAGCGACCCGAAACTCTCCACCCGAACTCCCCATGGCTCCCCCGTGGGCCAGACCGTGCCGCGTTGTCGCGGGGGGAGCGGCAGGGGTGGCCTTGACAACCGACGAGCCTACGCCGGACATGTGACGGAAAGGTCACGGGGGGTTCGTGTGCCCGGTGCCTGGAGTTCGCGTCCCGGACTGTCGGGCCGTCAGGCGGCGACCTGGGCCTGCTCCGTCGGCTCCGGCTGCGCGGCGCGGGCGCGCCGGGCGAACAGCCGGTCCAGGCCGAAGGCGCCGGAGCCGGTGAACACCAGCAGGAACATGGCCCAGCAGTACATCGCCGAGCCCTCGCCGTCGTTCTGGACGGGCCACAGGGCCTCCGGCTGGTGCACGCTGAAGTAGGCGTAGGCCATGGCGCCCGACGAGATGAACGCGGCGACGCGGGTGCCGAGTCCGAGCAGGACCAGGCTGCCGCCGACGAGCTCGATCAGGCCCGCGTACCAGTGGGGCCAGGCACCGAGTTCGACGGTGCCGCCCTTTCCGTCCGTGCCGCCGAGCGCACCGAGCAGTGCGACGGCGCCGTGGCAGGCGAACAGCAGCCCGACGACGATCCGGAACAGGCCGAGGGCGTAAGGCTGGGCGCTGTCGAGGCGTCCGGGCATGGGGGAGGTCTCCTTCGGTGGGCCGGCCCGGAAGGGACCGGTCCGGGGACGGAGCCGAGCCGTGGGTCCACGTCAGGTGCCCTTGACCCATGCTCGCGAGTTCACCATGGGGCCGCGGGGATCGCCTCCCTGGAGAGGCCGACCGTCCGCCGCCGCACGTGAATACGGCTCCGCCCCCACCCGTGCGTTCAACGGTGTGGCCGAACCCACACTCCGTGTCACAGCCGTCCCGCAGGCAACTCACAGGCATCTCACGTCTCCTGACGTGACATCGGCCAGCTGCCACCCCGCTGATCGCTCAGCCGGATCTCCGCCACCGTCTTCAGTCGCGCCCCCGTCTCCCGTCCGCTTCCGGTCTCCGGCTTCGTCTTCCTCGGCTTCCTCGGCTTTTCCGTGCGTGCGTGGTCCAGCCGCAGCACCGCCGAGCGCCCCCGCAGCGTCAGCGTCATGAGCTGGTTGCCGAACCAGGGCCCGCCCGTCCTGCGCCAGGTGACCGGCGGTTTCCCGGACCCTCCGTGCCGGGCGAAGGCGCGGCCCAGGGCGCGGGCGGCGGCGCTCCAGCCGAAGCGGAAACCCAGCCGGATCGACAGGGGAATGGAGTTGTGCACGGGGGAGCAGGTCAGCTGCGTCACCCGGGCGTCCGGCTCCCGCCCCGGCCAGCTCGGCTCGGCCGTGTACGCGTGGTGGACGTCACCGGAGAGCACGGACACCGTCGCCGGCGCGTCCGGCCCCGTACCGGCCTCGGCGATCAGCTCCGCCAGCTCTCCGAAGGACTCCGGGAACGCCGCCCAGTGCTCCAGGTCCGCCGCGCGCCGGAGCCGCTCCCCGAACCGCGCCCACCGGGGGCCCTTGTCACCCCGGCACAGCACGGAGCTCCACGCCTCGACGTCGTGCACCAGGTGCGGCAGCAGCCAGGGCAGGGACGTACCGATGAGGAGGTGGTCGTACGAACCGGGCTCGTCCCGTACCTGCTCGCGCAGCCACGCCGCCTCGCCCGGGTCGAGCATCGAACGCCCGCCCTCCGTCAGGACGCGGGCCGCCCTGCTGTCCACCATCAGCAGCCGCACCCGGCCGAAGTCGCGCCGGTAGCTCCAGCGGGTGGAGGCCGTGTCCGCCTCGGCCGCGGCGGCGAAGGCGCGCAGCGCCTCCGTACCGTCGGGACTCTCCCGGACGGACGCGTACAAGGGGTCCGCCGCCAGCTCGCGCGGGGAGAGGTTGCCCAGGTGCTGGTACACCCAGTACGACATCAGGCCGCTGCGCACCCGCTCCCCCCACCAGGAGGTGGCGCGCATGTCGGCGACCCAGGAGGCGGAGGTGTTCCAGTCGTCTGCGACGTCGTGGTCGTCGAAGATCATGCAGGTGGGGACGGTGGACAGCAGCCAGCGCACCGGGGGGTCGAGCCAGGACTCGTCGTAGAGGTGGGTGTACTCCTCGTAGTCCGCCACCTCGGCGCCCGGGGGGTCATCGAGGCCGCGGCGGGCGGCGAGGTACGCGCGGGTCGCGTCGGAGGTCTCGTCGGCGTACACCTGGTCGCCCAGGAGGAGCAGCACGTCGGGCCGCTCCCCGTCCGGGTCGGCCGCGACGCGGGCGGCCAGGGCGTGCAGCGCGTCGGGGCCGACGGGGTCGTGCTCGCCGGTCGGCGGGGAGGCCCAGTGGCAGGAGCCGAAGGCGACGCGCAGGCCGGGGCCGGTGGCGGGAGCGGGGGCGGCGATGACGGAGGGCGGGAGGGACCGGAAGGGCTCCTCCTCGGCCGGCGGCCACGCGCGCGTGCCGTCGAGGAACACCTCGTACGGCGTCGCCGTGCCCGGGGTCAGGCCGGTCACCTCGACCAGTGCGTAGTGGTGGCCCGCGATCTGGAAGGTGCGGGCCGTCCCGCCGGACCCGTCCGCGCAGCGCACCTCGGCGGTGCCCGGCCGGCTCGTCTCGACCCAGACGGTCGCGGAGGAACCGTCGACGTACCTCAGCAGCGGCCCGAGGCGCAGTGCGGTCATGGTGTCCCCTTCCTCCGTCGCCCCGTACGGTACGCAGCGACGGAGGCCGGCGGGGAGAACCCGGCACTCAGCAGCTCGCGAGGTACCCCTGCAGGGCGGACTTCTCGGTCGAGTCGACCGACAGGTTGTAGTAGTACTTCACCTGCACCCAGGCGCGCACGTAGGTGCAGCGGTAGGCGGTGCGGGACGGCATCCACTCGGCGGGGTCCTTGTCGCCCTTGGCCTGGTTGACGTTGTCCGTGACCGCGAGCAGCTGCGGACGGGTCAGGTCGTTGGCGAAGGCCTGGCGCTGGGAGGTGCTCCAGTTCCGGGCGCCGGAGTCCCAGGCCTCGGCGAGCGGGACGACGTGGTCGATGTCGACGTCGGAGGCGGCGGACCAGGTGGCGCCGTCGTACGGGGAGTACCAACTGCCGCTGGTGGCCGCGCAGGAGGAGTTGGTGACGACGTTCGTGCCGTCGCGCTTGAGGACCGTCTCGCGGGTGTTGCAGGTGCCGCTGATGGTGATCCAGTGGGGGAAGAGGTCGCGGTTGTAGCCGGTGCGGACCTCGGCGGAGACGGGCAGTGAGGCGA
This sequence comes from Streptomyces sp. NPDC050388, assembly GCF_040655635.1. Taxonomy (NCBI): domain Bacteria; kingdom Bacillati; phylum Actinomycetota; class Actinomycetes; order Kitasatosporales; family Streptomycetaceae; genus Streptomyces; species Streptomyces sp. NPDC050388. The sequence goes on along the minus strand of NZ_JBFAKH010000012.1, from coordinate 117,819 downwards.
GGTAGGCGCGGGCGGTGGCGGCGCTGACCGGGGTGGGGAGGGCGGCGGAGGCGCTGGGGCCGTTGAGCATTCCGGCGGAGGCGATGAGTCCGGTGAGCGCCGCGACCATGCTCAGTCGTCGACGCGCGTAGAACTTCGGCATGTGCGAACTCCCTTGTGGGGTGGGTCCGTTGGAGTGCGAGCAGGGGAATGCTCGGCCCGCGGTGTTACGGGGAGGGGTGGGTTTGGTGAGAAGTTAATGACGCGACCATGACATGTCTAGGGTCGGGGCGGTGTGAATCCGGTGCGGGTGCGATGTGTCCGTGCGCACAGACGGTCCGCGGCGCCTCGCGTACCATGGACGGCGCAGAGGGGGAGTAGCCCTTCGCCGGACCGTCGACATACTGCTCAGCCCCGTCTGAGCCGGCGCCCGGAGGCAGGTCCCGCAGGGGCCGGCCGGCGAGACCTTCGGCAAGCAGTGCACCGCCCGTGCCTCTCGGCGCGGGTGCCCCGTGTGCTGCCGTGCCGAGGTGTCCGCGAACGCACAGCACTCTCGGTGGGGCAGCCCCGACCGATCGAGGAACCGTTGATCAACCTGACCGTGACGGCCGTCGTGTTCGGCGTCGTCTTCCTGGCCGAGCTGCCGGACAAGACCGCGCTCGCCGGCCTCGTCCTCGGCACCCGTTACCGGGCCTCCTACGTCTTCGCCGGTGTCGCCGCCGCCTTCGCGGTGCACGTCGCGCTCGCGGTGGCGGCGGGGAGCGTGCTCACCCTGCTGCCGCAGCAGCTCGTGAGCGCGATCACGGGTGCGCTCTTCCTGGGCGGCGCGGCGGTGCTGCTGTTCAGGAAGGACGAGGGCGAGGAGGAGATCCGCAAGCCGGAGAACCAGTCCTTCTGGAAGGTGTCCGGGGCGGGCTTCATGCTCATCCTGGTCGCCGAGTTCGGCGATCTCACCCAGATCATGACGGCCAACCTCGCCGCCCGTTACGACGACCCGCTCTCCGTCGGCCTGGGCGCGGTGCTCGCGCTGTGGGCGGTGGCCGGGCTGGGCATCGTCGGCGGAAGGGCCCTGATGAAGCGGGTGCCGCTGAAGCTGATCACGCGGATCGCGGCGCTGCTGATGCTGGGGCTCGGGGTGTGGAGCCTGTGGGAGGCGGCCACCGGCTGACCGGTCCGCGGGCCGCCCGGGTGCCGGTCACCCGGGCCCCGTGGAGGGGTGCGGGAGCGGCGGCGGGGCCAACGAATGGTGAACGGTCGGCGGAGGGGCTGGCGGGATGCCGGGCAGGTTTTGTACCGTGGGTGAACAAAGTGGCTCCCGCCCGTTCTCCCTGACCGGCGGGCGGGGCCGCCTTGTCTCCTCCGGGCCCCGCTCCCGGCCCGCACCCGGGCCCGGCCCCACCCCCGCGCTCTGGAGCTGCCGATGACAGCCACCGCCGTACTCACCGCCCGCGCCCTCCTGCTGGACATGGACGGCACCCTCGTCAACTCGGACGCCTCGGTCGAGCGCGTCTGGCGGCGCTGGGCCGAGCGGCACGGGCTCGACGGGGACGAGGTCATGAAGGTCGTGCACGGGCGGCAGGGCTACGCCTCGATGGCGCTGCTGCTGCCGAACAGGCCGATGGCGCAGAACCTCGCCGACAACGCGCGCATGCTCGCCGAGGAGACCTCGGACACCGAGGGCGTCGTCGAGGTACCGGGCGCCCGTGACTTCCTCGCCTCGCTCGACGGCCTGCCGCACGCGCTGGTGACCTCGGCCGACGTCGGCCTCTCCACGGCCCGGATGGCCGCCGCCGGACTGGCGCTGCCCGAGGTGCGGGTGACCGCCGAGTCCGTCGGCGCGAGCAAGCCCGACCCCGAGGGCTTCCTCAAGGGAGCGGCGGAACTGGGCGTCGACCCCGCCGACTGCGTGGTCTTCGAGGACTCCGGAGCGGGTATCGCCGCGGCGCGCGCGGCCGGGATGCGGGTCGTCGGGATCGGCCCCCGCGCCGGATCCCACGCCCCGGACGTGGTCGTACGGGACCTGACCCGGGTGCGGGTCGAGCGCGGGACGGACGGGACGATCCAGCTGCACGTCACCGGAGTCGTGGCCGGAGCCTGAGGCGTGGGCGCGTAGTGCCCGCCCGGCCCGCCGGCCTACGGTTCCCGGGTCTCCGACTCCAGCCGGCTCCGGGTCTCCGGTCCGTACACGCCCAGCTCGTCGCCGCTGATGCCCCGGGACCACTGGTAGTTGCGCAGGGCGTCCTCCAGCCGGCGGTTGAACCGGCCGTGGAGCTCGCTGTTGTACAGGTACAACTGGCGCAGACGATGCTGGAGTTCGACGACCTCCGGCCCGCGGTCGCCGCGGCGCAGTACGGCACCGGTGACTTCGCGGACCTCCTCGTCCGCCACCTCCTCGGGGGCTTCGGCCGGGGCGGTGGTCGGCGCGGCCGACGACGGCTCCGCCGTGTCCGACGGGGACGCCGAAGCGCCGTCCTCCGATGCCGAGACCGACGGGGACGCCGACGGGCTCGCGCTCTCGGACGGCGAGGCCGAGGCCGAGACCAGGAGTGACGGTGACGCCGACGGGCTCGCGCCCTCGGACGGCGAGGCCGAGGCCGAGGGTGGGACCGAGGGGGCGTCCGGCACGCTCACCCGCACGTCGTCCGGCAGCGCGCCGTCCCGGGACGGCGCCTCGTACGCGAACAGCCCGCTCGCCCACCCGGCGGCCCCGGCCACCGCCACGACGGCCCCGGCGGCCGTGAGCAGCGCGGTACGGCGACGGCGGCGGTCCCGGGAGGCGGGCCCCCCGGCGTCCGGGCCCAGCTCCAGGTTCGTGGCCGGCCCCGCCGCGGCGGGTACCGCTCGGGTCGGGCGGGTGGCCTCGAACAGGTGGAGGTCGGTGGCGTTCGGCTCGGTCGTGGGCGGCGCGAGCGGCGCGGCGAGCGGTGTGGGCGCGGGGGTGGGATCGGGCGTGGCGGAGGGGGGCGCGGATGTCGCGTCCGGCGGGACGACGCGCAGTTGCATGGTCGCGTCGGCGGCGGGCGGCGCGTCCGGTCGGTCCTCGGTCGGGGCGGGGGGCGCGGTCTCCGGGCCGGCTTCCGGTTCGGGGGTGTGATCGGGTGCGGCGTCGTGCTCGGACACGGGGTCGTGCCCCGGTGCGGCATTCGGCGTAGTCGCCGGCGTTCCGTCGTCGAACTCCACGTATGGGCGTATCCGGAGCGGATGGAAGTCCTCCACCGCTGCCGCCTGAGCCGTACGGGCCTCGCGGAGGGCGTCGGACGCGCGCGGACCGCAGGCGCAGGACGGAGTGTTGTCCCTGTTCCTGGGCGCACCGCACTCCGGGCACGGGGTTTCCATCGGCTGTACCACGCGTTGTCCCTCCCCTCGTGATCTCCAGAGATTATGCAGATCTTCTCCACACCCCGATGCACAAGCCCCCGGAACGCGGTCTTCCGGAGGCACTCGACGGGCTGTTCAACAGGAGAAAAGCGGTCATATCGATCACGATGGGCCCTGGACACCAGAACTTGTGGAGGTCGCCATGGCCGGGGACGCGCACGGTAGGACGGAGCGGGCGGGCAGCGCGCGGCCCTCGCCCGGTGCCGGCTCCGGACCGCCGCCGCCCTCCTCCGCCGGACCGCCGCCCTCCGACCCCGGCCCCCCGGAGCAGGCGGCCAAGAACCTCGTCGTCTCGATCGGCGCCCTGCTCCTCGGTCTGCTCCTCGCCGCCCTCGACCAGACCATCGTGGCCACCGCGCTGCCCACCATCGTCAGCGAACTGGGCGGTCTGGAGCACCTGTCCTGGGTGGTCACCGCGTATCTGCTGGCCTCGACCGCGGCCACCCCGTTGTGGGGCAAGCTCGGCGACCAGTACGGCCGCAAGCGGCTGTTCCAGCTCGCCATCCTCATCTTCCTGCTGGGCTCCGCACTGTGCGGCGCGGCACAGGACATGTCCCAGTTGATCGCCTTCCGCGCGCTCCAGGGGCTGGGCGGCGGCGGACTGGTCGTGCTGTCCATGGCGATCGTCGGCGACCTCGTCCCGCCCCGTGAACGCGGCAAGTACCAGGGCATGTTCGGCGCGGTCTTCGGCACGACGAGTGTCCTCGGGCCGCTCCTGGGGGGCCTGTTCACCGAACACCTGAGCTGGCGCTGGGTGTTCTACGTCAACCTGCCCCTCGGAGTCGTCGCGCTCGCCGTGATCGCCACGGTGCTGCACATCCCGCGCAGATCCACCCGGCACGTCATCGACTACCTCGGCACCCTCCTCATCGCCTCCGTCGCGACCTGCCTCGTCCTGGTCGCCTCCCTCGGCGGCACCACCTGGGGCTGGGGCTCGCCGCAGACCGTCGTCCTCGCGGTCCTGGGCGTCGTCCTCGCCGTCGTCTTCGTCGCGGTGGAGCGGCGGGCCGCCGAACCCGTACTGCCGCTGAAACTGTTCCGGATCCGCACCTTCACGCTCTCCGTCGTGATCAGCTTCATCATCGGCTTCGCCATGTTCGGCGCGCTGACCTATCTGCCGGCGTTCCTCCAGATGGTCCACGGGGTGAGCCCGACCATGTCCGGCGTGCACATGCTGCCGATGGTGGTCGGCACGCTGTCGGCCTCGACCGCCTCCGGACAGATCGTCAGCCGCACCGGCCGCTGGAGGGTGTTCCCCCTCGCGGGCACCGCCGTCACCACCGTCGGCCTGCTGCTGCTCCACCAGCTCGACGAGCACAGCTCCACCGCGGTGATGAGCGCCTTCTTCTTCGTCTTCGGCCTCGGGCTCGGGCTGGTCATGCAGGTCCTGGTGCTGATCGTGCAGAACGCCGTCTCCTACCAGGACCTGGGCGTCGCCACCTCCGGCTCGACCTTCTTCCGCTCCATCGGCGCCTCCTTCGGCGTCGCCGTCTACGGCACGATCTTCGCGAGCGGCCTCGACGACCGGCTCACCGACGCCTTCCGCGGCGCCCGGCTCCCGCCCGGCGTCTCCGTCGGCGCGCTGGAGGCCGACCCGCGCGGCATGGCGGACCTGCCGGCCACCCTGCGTCCCGAAGCCGTCCACGCGTACGCCGCCGCCATCACGGACGTCTTCCTGTACGCCGTCCCCCTCGCCCTCCTCGGCTTCGTACTGGCCTGGCTGCTCAAGGAGGACAAGCTGCGTGCCTCGGTCCCCGCGCCCGACGGCACCGGGGCGCCGGCCGACGAGCCGGTGGAACGGCCGTCCCCCGACGAGGTGGGCCGCGCGCTGTCGCTGCTCGGCACCCACGAGGGACGGCGCGAGATCTACCGGACGACCACCGCCCGCGCGGGCTGCGACCTGCTGCCCGCGACGAGCTGGCTGCTGCTGGGCATCAGGAAGCGCGGCTCGCTGGAACCGGCCCTGCTCGCCGAGCGCGGCACCATCCCGCTCACCGTCGTCCTGGAGGCCGCCCGCCAGGCCGAGGTGCGACACCTCGTCACACGCGAGGGCCCCGGCCTCGTACTGACCGACGGCGGGTACGCGGTCGTGGAGCGGCTGGCGCGGGCGCAGGAGGAGTTCCTGGCCGAGCTGCTCGGCGACCGGTGGGGGCCGGACCGGCCGACCGATCTGGAGCGGCTGGCGCACGAGCTGACGGAGGAACTGGGCGGATCGCGAGCCGGAAGCCCGCACGACGACAGCCCGGAAGGCCCGCACGGCGAGCGGCCGGGGGCGCCCGTCGGTTGAGCCGTGTGGTTCGGACGGGTGGCTCGGACAGGGGGCTCGGACGGGGACAGGCAGGCGGCTCACACGAGGTGCTTGGCGAACCAGTGCTCGGCGTACGGCACCGAGTTGTGCGGCTCGGTCTCGGTGAAACCGAGCCGGGCGTACAGGGCACGGGCCTCCACGAGGTCCGAGCGCGTGTCGAGGATCAGCCGGGTGGCCCCCGACGCGCGGGCCGCTTCCTCGGCGGCGCCCACCAGGAGCGCCGCACCGCCCTTGCCGCGCATCGCCTCGTGGAGGAAGACCCGGGTGAGTTCGGCGGTCGCGGCGTCCAGCAGCCGGACCCCCGCGCTGCCCGCCGGCTCGCCCGCGTACCGCGCGACCAGCAGATGCCCCCGCGGCGGCACGAGGTCGGCGCCCGACGGGGCGGCGATCTCGCGCTCCAGCTCCGCCGGGTCGGTCCGGCGCCCCTCGTGCAGCAGATACCAGCGGTCGCTGACCTCGGTGTAGTACGCACGCCAGAGCGCGGCGGCGGCGGGGGAGTCGGGGCGTTCGGGGCGGATGGTCCACGTCACGACCGCATTCTGCGTCCATCCGCAGCCGGACGCGCAACTCCTGTTTGGAATCGGGCCCTTCGGCTACCCGTCAGGTGAACCGGCGTGTGAAGAGCGTCGGTTGGCCGACACACCGGAAGGCATCCATGTCCACTGGCCTGATCATCGCTTTGATCGTGATCGTGGCGGTCGTTGTCGTCGCGGCGGCCGTACTGACCCTGCATGCCCGCGGTCCGTACCGCGGCGCGCACCTGAAGCGACGCTTCGGACCCGAGTACGACCGGGCCGTCGCCCGGCACGACGGTGACGCCGAAGCCGCCGAACGCGAACTGGCCCAGCGCGTACGGCTCCACGGCGACCTGCGGACACGACCGCTGGACCGCGCCGAACGGGAGAGGTACGAGGCGGGCTGGACGGCCGCGCAGGAGCGGTTCGTCGACTCACCGGGGGCCGCGGTCGCCGAGGCGGACCGGCTGCTCGCCGACCTCGCCTCCGCCCGGGGCTTCCCCGGTGGCGGACAGTACGAGGAGCAGCTCGCCGCGCTGTCCGTGCACCACGCCCGGCACGTCGACGGCTACCGGCGGGTGCACCGGGTGGCGCAGGCCCGCGCCGGCGGCACACACGACACACATGACACGCACGGAGGCGGCGCGGGCACCGAGGAGATGCGCGAGGCGATGGTCGAGGCGCGCGCCCTCTTCGACGACCTGGTGCGGCCGTCCCGTCACGACGGCGGAGACCATCGCGCCGGCCCGCACGGCACCCGCGGGAAGACGGCCGCACACGGCCGCTCCCCCCACATGCCGTCGTTGCTCCACCGGCGACAGGCGAAGGAGAGCTGAGCGAGATGACCGACACGACCCGGCGCCCCGGCGACGCACCGACGGGCGAGGCGCCCCCCACCACGACCATCCGCCCGACCAGCCGAACGACCGCTCCCGGGAACCGCGACGGCCTCCCCGAGGACGGGCACGACGACCCCCGTCGTGACGTCCACGCGGAGGGCGCCCGCCACGGCGGTGACCGCGACCCCGAGGGGGCGGGCGGCACCCGTCTGCTCCCGCACGACGACTGGCACAAGCTCTCCGAGCAGTTGCAGCACGCCGTGGCCGGGTTCGTGGACGCCCCGAGGGACTCCGTGGAGCAGGCCGATCACGTGCTGCAGGAACTCGCCGCCCGCTTCACCGACGCGGTGACCGAGCGGCGCCGCACCCTGCGCCGGTCCTGGCGGAGCGCGGACGGGGGCGAGGGCCCGGACACCGCCGTGACCGGCACCATGGCCGGTACCGACACCGAGCAGCTGCGCCTGGCCCTGCGGGACTACCGCGGGCTGGCGGAACGGCTGCTGCGCGCCTGACCGGGACCGCTCCGAGCAACCGGCGGGCTGTCAGGCGGGCGGGCCCTGCGGCCCGTCCCCCGCCCCCGTCCGACGCTCCCGCCACTGCCGTACGACGTCCTCGACGTCGTACGGCTTCTTGCCCAGCGGGGGGCCGGGCGGGGGCTTGAACATCATGTCGCGGATCTTGGCGTTGACGTCCGTGATGATCTTCCGGACGATCCGTTCGGAGGGGGCCGCGTAGGCCGCCGCCAGGGCGTCCTCGGCCTCCTTGCGCAGGGCCAGCGTCGGCGGCAGCACGGAGTGGCCCTCGCGGGCCAGCTTCCGCCTGACCCACCACAACTCGTCGTACGGGGACTCCATGTCAGGGGGCAGCGGCTTGCCCGCACCCGGCAGCCGTTCGAACTCCCCGCGTGCCTCGGCGTCACGGATCTGCTTGTCCACCCAGGACTCGAAGTCGACGCCCGGCGGCTTTCGCTCGGTCATACGGCCATTGTGCCCACCGGGCAGACGCGGTGGAACCGGGCGTTTTATCATTCGGCGGCAGCGAGCGAGTCGCTTCGGTCGCCGCGCCAGGCCGTTCCGGCCGCCGCAGGGCCGGCCCCCGGCCCGCCAGGACGTCTCAGGAGGAGCGCACGTGCTCGAACTCACCATGGCCGCCGTGTCCGCGGAGGAATCGGGGGCCACGGCCGGCATGCTCATGGCCGACGCGCCGAGCGAGCCGGGTGCCGTGCTGCGGGTGGGGCGGGACAGGTCGGTGTGCCGACTCTCCACGCCGGACGACTGGCTGTTCGTGTCCAGGGTCCACCTGGAGTTCCAGTGCGCCCAGGACGGCACCTGGTATCTGAGCTGGCTGCGCGGCTCGCTGCCCGAGCCGTCCTCCGAGGTCCGGCTGACCGTCGGTGAGCAGGTCCACCCGGTCGCCTACGGCGGCAGCGTCGCGCTGCCCCGGGGCGGCAACGGCGAGGTCGTCATCCTGGACCGCGCCGCCCCGCGCAGCGTCAACGTGGGCTTCTACCACGAGGTGTGAGACCGGCGGGCGCCGCGGGGGCCCACCGGCTCACTCCAGCACCCGCGCCAGCGCGAAGCCGTCGTAGCCCTTGCCGCCGACGGTCTGGATCGCCGTACCGGCCAGCCTCGGGTGGCTGCCGATCAGGTCGAGGGCGGCGCGGGTGCCCAGCACGTCCGGGGCGGTGCTGTCCGCGTCGAGCACCCGGCCGCCCCGGACGACGTTGTCGAGGACGATCAGACTGCCCGCGCGGGTGAGCCTCAGGGCCCACTCCAGGTAGTGCGGGTTGTTGACCTTGTCGGCGTCGATGAAGACCAGGTCGAACGGGGGCGGGTTCTCGTCGGCCAGCCGGGGCAGCGACTCCAGCGCCGGGCCCACCCGCACCTCGACGAGCCGGTCCAGGCCCGCGCGGCCGATGTTGCGGGTGGCGACCTCGGCGTGGAGCGGCTCGTACTCCAGCGTGATCAGCCGCCCGCCGTCCGGGAGGGCGCGGGCCAGCCAGATGGTGCTGTAGCCGCCGAGGGTGCCGATCTCCAGGACGTACCGGGCGCCCTGCGTCTGAGCGAGCAGCTGGAGCAGCTTGCCCTGGTTGGGGGTGACGGCGATGGGCGGGAGCCCGGCGGCCTCGCTGTCCCGCAGGGCGGCCGCCAGAGCCTCGTCGTCGGGTGCGAGGCGGGCGGCGAAGTAGTCGTCCACCGCGTGCCAGAGCTGCGATTCGCTCATGCCCTTACACCTCTCGTCCTTCTCCGTCCGGTCGGGGTCCGGTCGGTCCGGTGGCTGGTCCAGCCGACTCGTGCGGCCGATGAGCACGACGCCACCGACCCTCCCATGTGGTCCGTCTCGTGTCCCCGCGGGCAACCCGACCCCCCGCCGTCCATCGTCTTCCGGGATCGAAGCCGGATCAAAGGCAGGAGCACAGCAGGACGGACGTCAGGTGAAGCGGGGGTTGCCTGCGTCTCCTTCCGGGGGCGGCGCGGGCCTCATAAGGTTTGCGGAGGTACCCCCACGCGGGGGACGTGTGGGACCGACGGGGCGGGAGGCCGACGAGGCGTGGCGAACGCGGAACACAGGGGGCGACCGGCGGAGGCGTTCGGAGCCACGACCGTCGACGGTCCCCGGACACGTCTGCACACGGTGCGCCTCGGACTGTGGCTGCTCGCCGCCGGCCTGGTCGTGCGACAGGTCGCCGCCGTCCTGACCACCCCGCGCGGGGAACGGCTCACGGACCTCGAGACCTGGTTCGGGCACGACGGGGTGCTGCAGGTCAGCGGCTCGCTCTACGAGTCGACCCGCTTCACCGGCACCCCCTTCGGCGGCCTCGTCCTCAAACCGCTCAGCAGATCCGCCGAACAGGCCCTGGGCTGGGGCTGGACCTTCGGCACGCTGCTGCTGGTCGTCGCCCTCGGCCTGGTCGCCGTCCGCGCCCTGCCCCAGCCGGTCGGTCGGCGCACGGCGCTGCTGGCCGCGCCGGTCGCGATCAGCCTGCTCATGCTGTCGCTGCCCGTGCGCAACACGCTGTGGCTCGGCCAGACCAGCGTCATCCCCGTCCTGCTCGTCCTGCTCGGCTGCTTCGTCGCCCGCGGGCAGCGGGCCGGCGGGGTGCTGATCGGTGTCGCCGCCGCCCTCCAGCCCACCCTGCTGCTCTTCGCCCCGCTGCTGTGGTTCACCGGCCGCCGCCGGGCCGCCGCGGCCTCCGGCGTCACCTTCGCCGCGAGCACCGCGCTCGCCTGGGCCGCGATGCCGCAGGACTCGTACACCTACTGGGTGCACCACATGGCGGGCGCGGGCCTCGGCGGCCGGGCCGACGACCTCGGCAACCAGTCCCTGCACGGCGCCCTGCTCCGCCTCGGCCTGGAAGGTCCCCTCGAGATCGGGCTCTTCCTGCTGCTCGGCGCGGCCGTCGCGACGCTCGGCCTGCGCCGCGCCGTCCGCTACGCCCACGACGGCCAGCTGCTGCTCGCGGTCGCGATCACCGGCTGCGCCGCCATAGCCGTCGCCCCGACCGCGTGGCAGCACCAGCTGCTGTGGGTGCTGCTCGCCCTCGTCGGCACCGTCGGCAGACGCGCCGGTGACCGGCTGCTGTGGCCGGTGGCCGTCGTCCTGGTGATGACGCTGCCCGCCCGGATGATCCTGCCGAACCTGGCGGTCCTCCACCCCGTCCGCGACAACGTGGTGCTGCTCGCCGCGCTCGCCGCCGCCACGGTGATCCCGTTCCTGTCGCGCACCTCGCCGTACTTCGGCTCACCCGTCCCGACCCGATACGCCCCGCCCGCCCCGACCCGCTTCCGGCACGTCCCGCTGCTGCCGTTCCTGCGCCGGGCCCTGAGCCGCCCCAACCTGCTGCTGGAGCTGCTGCTGATCCGGGTCACCTACGCCGCCTACTCCCAGGTGCGGCTCGCGGCGACCGGCGGCAGGGAGCGCGCGGAGGAGCACGCCCAGCAGATCCTCGACCTCGAGCGCGTGCTCCACCTGGACATCGAGCACGCGGTCAACCACGCCGTCGTGGAGATCGACTGGCTGCGGAACTTCTTCGACTTCTACTACACGTCGTTCCACTTCCTCGTCCCGCTCACGGTCCTCGGGCTGCTGTACTGGCGCCGCCCGGTCGACTACCGCTGGGCCCGCGCGGGCCTCGGCTTCGCCACCCTGCTCGCCCTGCTCGGTTTCTGGCTCTACCCGCTGGCCCCGCCGCGCCTGATGCCGAACCTCGGGATCATCGACACCGTGCACGGCGTCCAGGACTTCTCCAAGCCGGACTACGGCACCCTCACCGCCCTCACCAACCAGTACGCGGCGATGCCGTCCCTGCACTTCGGCTGGTCCCTGTGGTGCGGTGTGGTCATCGCGATCATCGCCCCGAAGCTGTGGATGAAGGCACTCGGCCTGCTGCACCCCCTGTTCACGGCCGCCGCGATCGTCGCCACCGGCAACCACTGGATCCTGGACGCGGCCGGCGGCGCCCTGGTCGTCGCCGCCGGCTTCGGCCTGACCCATCTCTTCCAGGGCCCCCGCGCCCGCACGACCACGGCCACGGCGCCCGTGACCGAGGGCGCACCGGCGGTACCGCACCAGGCGGCGAGCCCGGAGCGGGCGGAGAGACCGGAGCGGTCGGAGAAGGAGCGCGCCTGACCGGCCCGACGGCCGGGCCGCCCTCCACCGTCTCGCCCTCGGCACACCGACTCTCCTGGCGTTGTCAGGGACCGGTGTGAACGGCGAAGGCGGCGGCCCCGGGGATCAGGGGGCCGCCGCCTTCGGTATGCGGGGTGGTGCGGGTGGTGCAGGGGGGCTGGTGCCGGGTGGGTCAGTACCAGTTGTTGGACTGCCAGAAGTCCCAGGCCTCGCAGGGGCTGCCGTAGCGCTCGTTCATGTAGCCGAGGCCCCACTTGATCTGGGTGGAGGGGTTGGTCTTCCAGTCGGAACCGGCCGAGGCCATCTTGGTGGCGGGCAGGGCCTGGACCAGGCCGTAGGCGCCGCTGGAGGCGTTGGTGGCGGTCGGGTTCCAGTTGCTCTCACGCTGGACGATGTTGGAGAAGCACTGGTACTGCGCCGAGTCACCGATCATCTGCTGCGCGGTCGCCTGGGCCGAGCCCGTGGTCGTGGTGGCCGCCTGCGCGGGGGTGGCGGCGATCAGCGTGCCGCAGGTCGCGGCGGCGAGGGCGGCACCGGCGAGGGCCTTCTTCGGGGTGGCGACGGCGCGGAGGATGGAAACGGCGGACACGTGGGGCCTTTCTTCGGGTGCAGGGCGGTCGCCGTGGGCCCGGTGCCGGACCGCACGTGGTGCGGGGGCGGGGCATACGTCGGCGCCGCGGCCCGTGGGGGCACGTCGGCGCCTGGCGACTGCTCCACAGAAGCATTTCCGGCGGTTCATCCGCAATGACCGTATTTACTATTGACAGTCGCATTCGGTACGGTTCGCCGATGCGCGGTCCGTGGCCGTGCGCGCAGTTCGGAGGGGGCGGAAGGAGAGGAGCGGGGTGCGCTGAGGGCTACGACGCCGCTTCGTACGTGATCGAGGTCATGTGGGGTGGTTCACCGTGGTCGGCCGTCGCCGTCACCGTGGGCGTGCGGGGCGATTACTCAGGGGTGCCCCGCGAAAGTGACCGGCGTCTCGAAAGCCGCCCGGCGGGTGGCACGGCGCAGGGCGCGGAGGACCGGGGCGCCCAGGGCCAGGGCCAGGACGACGGTGAGCAGGGCCCGGCCCAGGTCCCAGCCGAGGGACGTGGCCAGGCAGTACGCCACGAAGCGGGCCAGGTTGGCGGGGACCGACGCGTCCGGGTCGAAGGAGATGTTCGAGGCGAGGGCGGCCATGAAGGGCCAGCCCGCCATGTTCATCACCGTGCCGTAGGCGAAGGCCGCCAGGAAGCCGTAGGCGGCGAGCATCCACAACTCGGCGCGGCCCCGGAGGCGGTCCGGGCCCGGGAGCAGGCCCGCGCCCATCGTGAACCAGCCCATCGCCAGCATCTGGAACGGGAGCCACGGGCCGACCCCGCCCGTGAGCAGCGCGGACGCGAACATCGTCACCGAGCCGAGCACGAAGCCGAAGCCGGGACCGAGGACCCGGCCGCTCAGCACCATCAGGAAGAACATGGGTTCCAGACCGGCCGTCCCCGCGCCGATGGGGCGCAGGGCCGCGCCCGTCGCCGCCAGGACGCCCAGCATCGCGACCGCCTTCGGGCCGAGGCCCGACTCCGCGATCGTCGCCGCCACCACCGCGACCAGCAGCACCAGCAGCCCCGCGAAGAGCCACGGCGCGTCCTGCGCGTGGGCGTTGAGGGTGGAGGCGGGCGGGGCCAGGAAGGGCCAGCCGAAGGCGGCCACGCCCACCGCGCTCACCAGGGCCAGCGCCAGGAGCGAACGCGGTCCCAGCCGGACGGCCCGCGCCTGGCGCTGCGCGCCGGTGAGGGTGGTCGGGGTGCGTGCGGGGGTCATGACAGGACCGCCCGCACCTGGGAAACCGTGAGCCACTGCTGCGGGGCCAGGACCTTCGCCACCTGGGGGGCGAAGGACGGTGACGCGACGACCACCTCGGCCGCCGGACCGTCGGCGATGACCTCGCCCTCGGCGAGCAGGACCACCCGGTGGGCGAGTTCCGCCGCCAGTTCCACGTCGTGCGTGGCCAGGACGATGGCGTGGCCCTCGGCGGCCAGCCCCCGCAGTACGGCGACCAGGCGGGTCTTCGCCGCGTAGTCCAGGCCGCGGGTCGGCTCGTCGAGGAGGAGCAGGGGCGGGCGGGCGGTGAGGACGACGGCCAGGGCGAGGGTCAGGCGCTGGCCCTCGGACAGGTCACGGGGGTGCGTGTCGTCCGTGACCCCGGGGAGCAGCTCCGACAGCAGGGCGCGGCAGGTGCCCGCCTCCGCCTCCGCGTCCCGGTCCGCGGCGGCGCACTCCGCGCCGACCGTGTCCGCGTACAGCAGGTCGCGCGGCTCCTGCGGGACGAGTCCCACCCGGCGGACCAGGTCGCGGGGACGGGTGCGGTGGGGCACGGCGTCACCGGTGCGGACCGAACCGGCGGACGGTTCGACCAGGCCGACCAGGGCGCCGAGCAGCGTCGACTTCCCGGCGCCGTTGCGGCCCATCAGGGCGACCGTCTCGCCGGGGGCGACCGTCAGGTCGATGTGGCGCAGGGCCTGGACGCGGTCACGGCGGACGGCGAGGGAGCGGACTTCCGCCACGGGGGCGGGAGCCGAGGCGCCCGCCTCGGTGCGCTTGAACAGGCGCCGGCCGAAGGGCACGGGCGCCGTGTCCGCGACGGTCTCCCGGGCGGGCTCCCGCGTCGGCTTCGCCGCGTCGGCCAGCCGCTTCCGCAGACCGGCCGCCCGACGGCGCGCGTCCCGCACGGTCAGCGGCAGCGGGGACCACCCCGCGAGCCGGCCCAGCGCCACCACCGGCGGGAACACCGGGGACACCGCCATCACCTCGGCCGGCGTGCCGAGCAGCGGGGGCTCGCCCGGCCCCGGCAGCAGCACCACCTGGTCGGCGTACTGGATGACGCGTTCCAGCCGGTGCTCGGCCATGAGGACGGTGGTGCCGAGGTCGTGGACCAGGCGCTGGAGGACCGCGAGGACCTCCTCGGCCGCCGCGGGGTCCAGCGCGGACGTCGGCTCGTCCAGGACCAGCACCCGCGGGTGCGGGGTGAGCACCGAGCCGATGGCGACCCGCTGCTGCTGGCCGCCGGAGAGCGTCGAGAGGGGACGGTCGCGCAGGCCGGCCAGGCCCAGCAGATCCAGGGTCTCCTCGACGCGGCGCCGCATCACGTCCGGAGGCAGACCCAACGACTCCATGCCGTAAGCGAGTTCGTCCTCGACGACGTCCGTCACGAAATGGGACAGCGGGTCCTGGCCCACCGTGCCCACGACATCGGCGAGTTCGCGCGGCTTGTGGGTGCGGGTGTCGCGGCCGGCCACCGTGACCCTGCCGCGCAGCGTGCCGCCGGTGAAGTGCGGGACGAGGCCGCTGACCGCGCCCAGTACGGTGGACTTGCCGACCCCGGACGGACCGGCGAGCAGGACGAGTTCACCCTCCGGCACCTCGAAGTCGACGCCCCGTACGGAGGGTTCGGGCATACCGTCGTACGTCACGGAGACGTTCTCGAAGCGGATCACGACGGCTCCTTGCCGGTGTCCTCGGGGGCGGGGGTGACGAAGGCGGGGAGCAGGCCGATCAGTACGGCCGCCGCCGGCCACAGGGGGAGCGCGGGCGCGACCAGCGGCACCACACCGGGGTGCAGGGCCGCCGGATCGCGTGCGGCGGCGAGCGCGAGCAGCGCCGCGACCGCCGCGCCGGAGCCGGCGACCAGCCAGGCGCGGGCGTCCCAGCGGTCCGGGCGGTAACGGGTGCGCAGGGAACGCCGGCCGCCCAGCCACAGGCCCGCGAGCGCGGCGGCGAGACCGGCCAGGAGCAAGGGCAGGCCGTGGACGGCGCCCTCGGCGGTGAGCAGTCCGTACGTTCCGGCGCAGACGCCGAGCAGCCCGCCGAGGGTGAGGGCGGCGGTGGTGCGGCGGATCCCGGCCGGGACCTGCGCGGTACGGCCGTAACCGCGGGCGTCCATCGCGGCGGCGAGCGCGACCGAACGCTCCAACGCGCCCTCCAGGACCGGCAGTCCGACCTGCAGCAGCCCTCGGACACCCCGGTCGGGACGGCCCCGCAGCCGACGGGCGGCGCGCAGCCGCTGGACGTCCGCGATCAGGTTCGGCGCGAACGTCAGCGCCACGACGACGGCCACCCCCGTCTCGTACAGGGCGCCGGGCAGGGACTTCAGCAGACGGGAGGGGTTGGCGAGGGCGTTCGCGGCGCCGACGCAGATGAGCAGCGTGGCCAGTTTCAGGCCGTCGTACAGGGCGAACGTGAGGGCCTCGGCCGTGACCTCGCCGCCCAGGCGGATGCCCTGCGCCCAGTCGGGGAGCGGGACTTCGGGCAGATCGACGAGTACATGCGTGCCGGGTACGGGCGAGCCGAGGACGATCGCGAAGAGCAGGCGGATGGCGAGCACGGCGAGCGCCAGCTTGACGAACGCGCCGTAGGAGCGGGCCCAGGGCGCGTTCGGGCGGCGGGCGGCCACGACATACGCGGAGACGGTGACGAGGAGCGCGAGCAGCAGGGGGTTGGTGGTACGGGTGGCGGCGACACCGAGGGCCAGGGCCCACAGCCACCAGGCGCCGGGATGCAGGGCGTCGCCCTGCCGGCGGTGCGGGGCGGGGGCGCCCGACGGCACCGGACGTCCGGTGCCGGTGCGCCCCCGCGGCCGGGCGTCGCCGGGTTTTACCGACCTAGGCACGACGGCGTACCCGCAGGACCGCCGCCGCACCCAGCAACGCCACCGCGGCGATCCCGGCGACCAGACCGAGCGAGGGGCCGCCGTCGTCGTCCGAAGACGCCGACGCCGCCGAGGACTTCGCGCCGTCCTCCTTCTCGGGCGCCGGTGTGCCGCCGCCCGACACCTGCTCCCCGCAGCCCTTCTCCGGGTAGCCCGCGATCGCGCACAGCAGGGCGTTGCTGTTGTAGCGCAGGGGCTCGGCGACGGAGGCCAGGGCCTCGGCCGTCGTGGCGTCCGCGGGGACCCGGGCGCAGGCGGTGCGGCCGGCCGGCGGGGTCTCGCCGGACGGGGCGTCGGCGGCCGTACCGAAGTCGATGACCAGGGCCACCCGCTTCTCGCCGTCCTTCGCCGGGGTCTTGGCGCAGATCGCGGCGAAGTCGGCGGCGCCCCTGGGCCGCGTCGCGTCGGCGGAGTCCTCGCTGACGGCGAACCGGAAGCCCTGGACGTCGCCGTCGGCGGGACGGGCCGTGGAGGGGCCCTGCGTGGCGTACGTCCAGGCGCCGCCGTCCAGGTCCCAGAACGACCAGTACCGGTAGCCGGCGGCCTGCGCCTGGCCCGTGCCCGCCAGCAGCGGCAGGAGCAGGGCCAGGAACAGCACGGTGGCCCGGCGTATCACGACTGCTGCTTCCTGCTCCGGCCGCGCAGCAGGAAGCCGATGCCGACAGCGGCGACGAGGCACACCCCGGCGATGGAGCCGACCCACCAGAGGCCGGACCCGGAGTCCGACTCGGCCTTCGTCTCGTCCTTCTCGTCCTGCCCGGCCTTGCCGTCGTCCGCCGTCTGCGCGGACTTCCCGACGGCCGGCCCGGTCGCCGTGAGCTGCTTCACCAGGTCGGTGCCGCCGAAGGCACGCGGGTCGGTGCCGGTCGCGTGGGCGGCAAAGATCAGCTGGGCGTAGGCGGCGGGGCCGCTCCGGGCGGCCCAGTCGGCGGCGTTCTCCTCCAGCCAGGCCACGGACTTCGCGGCCTGCTCGGTGGCGCCCTGCGCGGCGAGCGCGACCACCGCGTCGGCGGTGTTGCCGTAGTCGGGCTGGTCCTCGGAGCCGGGGAAGGCGGAGACGAGGTGGCCGTCCTCGGCGAGCAGGGCGGTGAGGTGGGCGGCGCCGTTGGCGGCGGCCTGCTCGGGGGTGTCCGCCTTCTTGCAACCGGCGTCCTTCGACTCGCCCTTGCCGGGTTCGACCACCAGGCCCGCGCCGAGGGAGCCGACCACGCCCGCCGCCGTGGCGTCGGTGTTGGCGACCAGTTCGCCCTTCTTGTCCGGCTGGAAGGCGAACGCGCCCGCACCGTCCTCCCCGCCCTTGCCGCCCTTGCTGTCGCACGGCAGCGCCAGCTTCAGCAGGGCGTCGTGGGGGGACTTGCCGTCCTTGACCACCTCGGCCGGCTTCTCGCCCGTCGCGGCGAGCGCGCCGATGACGACGGAGGTGGAGTTGGCGTCGCTGGCCCCGCCCGCCGTGTAGCCCCAGCCGCCGTCCTCGTTCTGCACGGACTTCAGCCAGTCGACGGCCTTGCCGGTGACGGCGTCGTGCCCGCCGAGGGCGGCGAGGGCCTGGACGGCGGCGGCGGTCTGGTTGGTGTCGACCATGGTCTCGGCGTCGCACGCCGTGCCGGTGTCCGCACGGTACGGGGCGAACGAGCCGTCGGCGCACTGCTGCCCCGCCAGCCAGTCGACGGACGACTTCGGCGGCTCGACGCCCACCGTGTGCTGGGCGAGCAGGGCGAGCGACTGCCGCCACACGCCGTCGTACTGCGGATCACCGTCGCCGTACAGGGCGGTGGGCAGGGCCTGCTGGGACGGTGAGGGGGACGGTGACGAGTCGGCGGCGGCCGGTACGGCGGCACCGATCACGGCGACGGCGGCCAGGACCGCTGCGCTGCTACGGACGTTCATGATCGGCGGATGCCTCTCTCCCTGTGGGGAGCCAGGCAGCACGGGACATCCCGGCGGCTCGGCTCCGTATCCTCGACGGTGCCGCGCCCCGGCGGACCGCCGGGCGCGTGAGCCGGTCACGAACCGTCCGGGGCATTCCGGCTCGCCGTCCCGGTGGACGGCTCACGGTTGCGGGTCAGCGCCGGAATTGCACCGGCTTCCCCCCGTACGGGTGATGACGACGCCGTCACTCTACCCGTACGTAAGAAAGTGGTCAGGAGCGGGCGGTGCCGCCGGATCCGTCCAGTCGATCAGCCGGCACGCCGTCTCGATGTCAATCCTGACCTGGGCGATCGAGGCGCGCCCCGACAACCAGGTGATCAGGGCCGAGTGCCAGGTGTGCTCGATGACGCGGACCGCCGAGAGCTGGTCCGGTGTGGGATCCCCGAGGTCCATGGCGTCCAGGATGATCATCGTCGTCCGGCGGGAGACCTGGTCGACCTCCGGGCTCACGCTGCGGTCCGCGAAGGTCAGCGCGCGCACCATCGCGTCGGCGAGCTGCGGCTCGCGCTGGAGCGCGCGGAAGGCCAGCATCAGGGTCCCGGTGACCCGTTCCGCGGCCGTGTCGCCCGCCGGGGGCTTCTTCCGCAGGGTGCGGTGCATGCGCTCCAGCTGGTCCTGCATCGTGGCCACCAGCAGGTGGATCTTGGACGGGAAGTAGCGGTACAGCGTGCCCAGCGCCACCTGTGAGGACTCCGCGACCTCCCGCATCTGCACCGCGTCGAAGCCGCCCCGGCCGGCCAGCCGGGCGCTCGCGTCCAGGATGCGGCGCCTGCGCGCCTCCTGCCGCTCGGTCAGGGGTGAGGTGGGGGAGGTTCCAGTGGTGCCGGCTCCCATGATCACCGCCTTGTCGGCCTTGTTCGGCTTGGTTGGCATCGTCGCCTTCTCCGCCTTCTTCGTGTTGGCTTCCGCCGGCATGGGCCCCGTTCCGTGACCGTCAGTGAGGGTGGGGTGCTGCTGGGGCCTGGCCGAGCAGGAGTGTGTTCCGGCATGCATGAGTGAGCAGTGACCCTCGGGGCCGGGGCTCTCCTCTTGAGGGTGGGAATAAGGGTTCGCCCGTCGAATGTGTGACCTTTGCGGGTGGTGCTCGTTGGACCAGGTGAGCGGGTCGTCGGGCTGATCGGGGGTGCGGGATGGCTGGTCTGCGGGAGCTCGCGGCGCCGTTCGTGGCGCCTGGCCCGTCGGGGGTGGCCGTCCGGACCCGGCTCAAGCAGCTCACTCCTGCGGATGTGGAGGTGCTGCGACGGGTGGGCGCGCATCTGGGCGCGCTGGCCTCCGGTGACCTGAAGGCGCGCTGCCGCGACGGCCTCGGGCACGACGCGGAGGCATGGGCGGTGCGCAAGCGGGAGCTGACCTCCGCGTCGTCGTCCCGCTGGGCCGGGTCGATCACCAAGGCCACGCACGACCAGTGGGCGCTCGCCCGGCGCGGTCAGGCCGCTCACCTCCAGTGCCTGGAGGCAGCGGTCCGCACCATCGGGCACCGGCTGTCCCTTCCCATCGGGGAGAAGGGCAGCAAGCGGGCGCCGGGCGGCTACCGGTCCAAGCGGGAGTGGCACGCCAAGACCCGCCGCCTGCACACCCTGGAGGACCGGCTCGCCAGGGAGCGGGCCGACCGTGAGAGCGGCACCGTCCACGTGGTGCGCGGCGGCAAGCGCCTGGCCCGCAACCGTCACCACCTCGAAGCCACGCAGCTCACCGAAGTCGAATGGCGCCGGCGGTGGGAAGCCGAACGCTGGTTCCTCCAGGCCGACGGCGAATCCGGCAAGAGGTTTGGGAACGAGACGATCCGCGTCGGCCCAAACGGCGAGGTGTCGATCAGGCTCCCCGCCCCGCTCCGGCAGTGGGCGAACGCGCCGCACGGCCGGTACGTGCTCACCGGCCGGGTGGCGTTCGCGCACCGCGGACCGGACTGGGCCGACCGCATCGCGGCGAACCGTGCCGTCGCCTACCGCATCCACCACGACCCGGCCCGGGGCCGCTGGTATGTGACCGCCTCCTGGCAGATCCCGCCCACCAGGACCATCCCCATCGAAGCCGCCCTCGCCGACGGCGTGATCGGTGTCGATATGAACGCCGACCACCTGGCCGCCTGGCGCCTCGACACCTGCGGCAATCCGACCGGGAGCCCGCGCCGCTTCTTCTGCGACCTGTCCGGCACCGCCGGCCACCGCGACGCCCAGGTCCGGCACGCCCTCACGCGGCTGCTGCACTGGACCCGCGCCTGCGGTGTGAAAGCGATCGCGGTCGAAGACCTCGACTTCACCGCGGAGAAGACCCGGGAGAAGCACGGCCGGCGCCGAGGCTTCCGGCAGCTGATCTCCGGCATGCCCACCGGCCGGCTCCGCGCCCGGCTCACCTCGATGGCCGACGCCACGGGGATCGCGGTCATCGCCGTGGACCCGGCCTACACCTCGAAGTGGGGCGCCCAGCACTGGCAGAAACCGCTCATCTCGAAGAACCGTAAGACCACCCGGCACGATGCGGCGAGCATCGCGATCGGACGACGCGCCCAGGGGCACCCGGTCCGGCGTCGGACGGCACCGCCCCCTGCTCACCGGAGCGATGAGCAGGGGCATCGGACCGTCCAGGCCGGGCCGGAAGCCCCTGGGTGTGAGGGACCCCGCCCCCGCATTTCCGGACCACGCACAGGATGCGTGCCACCGGACGCGGCGAGTACGCGGGCGACCAGTGCATCCAGAACCGTTCGGGATGCTCCAGTTGAGCAGGTCTGGGTCCAAGACTCGCTCCTGGTCACTGATGAGGAACGGTTGGTGATCGGACAGCATGGCACGCATTCCGTCGTGGCGTGAATCACCTGATCCACTGCTCCCGGCGTCCCTACCTGCCGGTAGATTCGGAGCCTCGGAACGATCAACTCTGAAACTTGTTCCAGGTTAACGTCCCGACGTAGAGTCGCGGGACCGTGCAGGGAGAAGGGGGCCCAGGGTGACCGCTGAGGCCAGTCAGGCCGGGCCCTCGCGGGGTCCCTCCGCAGCCGATGGCTTGCGACCGCTCCGCATCGCACTCCTCACCTACAAGGGAAACCCGTTCTGCGGCGGACAGGGCGTCTACGTACGCCACCTCTCCCGCGAACTCGCCCGCCTCGGACACCAGGTCGAGGTCATCGGCGCCCAGCCCTACCCCGTCCTCGACGAGGGCCACGACGGGCTGAGCCTCACCGAGCTGCCCAGCCTCGACCTCTACCGCCAGCCCGACCCCTTCCGCACCCCGGGCCGCGACGAGTACCGCGACTGGATCGACGCGCTCGAGGTCGGCACGATGTGGACCGGAGGCTTCCCCGAACCGCTGACCTTCTCCCTGCGGGCCCGCCGCCATCTGCGGGCCCGGCGCGGTGACTTCGACGTCGTGCACGACAACCAGACGCTCGGCTACGGCCTGCTCGGCGACCTCGGCGCACCCCTGGTGACCACGATCCACCACCCCATCACCGTCGACCGGCAGTTGGAGCTGGACGCCGCCGGGAGCAGGCGGCGACGCGCCTCGGTGCGCCGCTGGTACGCCTTCACCAGGATGCAGAAGCGGGTGGCCCGCCGGCTGCCGTCCGTGCTCACCGTCTCCGGCACCTCCCGCGAGGAGATCGTCGAGCACCTGGACGTACGGCAGGACCGGATCCACGTCGTCCACATCGGTGCCGACACCGACCTGTTCTCGCCGGACGCGTCGGTGCCCGTCGTGCCGGGCCGGATCGTGACCACGTCCAGTGCGGACGTGCCGCTCAAGGGCCTGGTCTTCCTCGTCGAGGCGCTGGCGAAGGTCCGCGTCGAGCAGCCCGAGGCCCACCTCGTCGTGGTCGGCAAGCGCCCCGCCGAGGGGCCCGTCGCGCACGCCGTGGAGCGCTACGGGCTCGAGGGCGCCGTCGAGTTCGTCAAGGGCATCTCGGACGCGGAACTGGTCGACCTCGTGCGCTCCGCCCAGGTCGCCTGTGTGCCCTCGCTGTACGAGGGCTTCTCGCTCCCGGCCGCCGAGGCCATGGCCACGGGCACGCCGCTGCTCGCCACGACCGGCGGCGCGATCCCGGAGGTGGCCGGCCGCGACGGCGAGACCTGCCTGGCCGTCCCGCCCGGCGACGCGGGCGCGCTGGCCGCCGGCCTGAACCGGCTGCTCGGCGACCCCGAGCTGCGCGCGCGGCTCGGCGCGGCCGGCCGGGAGCGGGTGCTGCGGCACTTCACCTGGGCCCGCGCGGCCGAGGGCACGGTGGCCCGCTACCGCGAGGCGATGGCCCGCGCCGGGGCCGCGGGGGCTGCGGAGGCCGTGGGCGCCGACCCCGTCGTCGCCGGTCCCGCGGCGGACCGGACACTCGTCGCAGAAGAACCCGTCACCTCCCACCGCGAAAGCAGGGCCACGTGCTGACCGTCGACTTCTCCCGGTTCCCGCTCGCCCCGGGCGACCGTGTCCTGGACCTCGGTTGCGGAGCCGGCCGGCACGCCTTCGAGTGCTACCGGCGCGGGGCGCGGGTCGTGGCGCTGGACCAGAACGGCGAGGAGATCCGCGAGGTCGCCCAGTGGTTCGCGGCGATGAAGGAGGCCGGGGAGGCGCCCGCCGGGGCCACCGCCACGGCGATGGAGGGCGACGCCCTGGCCCTGCCCTTCCCCGACGAGTCCTTCGACGTCGTGATCATCTCCGAGGTGATGGAGCACATCCCCGACGACAAGGGCGTCCTCGCCGAGATGGTCCGCGTGCTCAAGCCCGGCGGCCGCATCGCGGTCACCGTCCCGCGCTACGGTCCCGAGAAGGTGTGCTGGACCCTGTCCGACGCCTACCACGAGGTCGAGGGCGGCCACATCCGCATCTACAAGGCCGACGAGCTGCTGGCCAGGATGCGCGAGGCCGGCCTGCGCCCCTACGGCACCCACCACGCGCACGCGCTGCACTCGCCGTACTGGTGGCTGAAGTGCGCCTTCGGCGTGGACAACGACAAGGCGCTGCCGGTGCGGGCGTACCACAAGCTGCTGGTCTGGGACATCATGAAGAAACCGCTGGCCACCCGGGTCGCCGAGCGGGCGCTGAACCCCGTGATCGGCAAGAGCTTCGTGGCGTACGCGACCAAACCGCAGCTGCCGCGCACCGAGGCCGGAGCCGACGCCGGAGCCGAGGCCGGGGCGGGCGCCAAGTGACCACCCCCCGGACAGAACACCTCGTCCTGCCCGGGGTCCTCACCGCCGAGCAGGCCGCCGCGACCGTCGCGGGCATCCTCGCCGTGCAGCGTGAGGACGGGGCGATCCCGTGGTTCCGCGGACACCACCTCGACCCGTGGGACCACGTCGAGGCCGCGATGGCGCTGGACGCCGCGGGCGCCCACGAGGCCGCCGAGCGGGCCTACCTGTGGCTGGCCAGACACCAGTTGGCGGACGGCTCCTGGTACGCGGCGTACGCCGACGGCGACCCGCACGACGTCACCGACCGGGGCCGGGAGACCAACTTCGTCGCCTACGTCGCCGTCGGCATCTGGCACCACTACCTCTCCACCGGCGACGACACCTTCCTGGACCGCCTGTGGCCCACCGTGTACGCGGCGGTGGAGTACGTACTGAAACTGCAGCAGCCCGGCGGCCAGATCGGCTGGCGGCGCGACGACGACGGCACGGCCACCACCGACGCGCTGCTCACCGGCTGCTCCTCCGTCCACCACGCGCTGCGCTGCGCGCTGGCCATCGCCGAGCAGCGGGAAGAGCCGCAGCCGGACTGGGAGTTGGCGGCGGGCGCGCTCCGGCACGCGATCCGGCACCACCCGGAGCGGTTCCTCGACAAGAACCGCTACTCGATGGACTGGTATTACCCCGTACTGGGCGGCGCCCTCACCGACACCGAGGCCAAGGCCCGGATCGCGGAGGGCTGGGACCGTTTCGTCGTCCCCGGGCTCGGGGTGCGCTGTGTGATCCCCAACCCGTGGGTGACCGGCGGGGAGTCGGCCGAACTCGCCCTGGCCCTGTGGGCGACGGGCGAGTCCGACTGGGCGCTGGAGATCCTCCAGTCCATCCAGCACCTGCGCGATCCGGAGAGCGGCCTGTACTGGACGGGGTACGTCTACGACGACGAGGCGATCTGGCCGGTCGAGTTGACCACCTGGACGGCCGGCTCGCTGCTGCTGGCCGTCGCCGCGCTCGGCGGCCACGAGGCCACCTGCGCGGTGTTCGGCGGCGAACGCCTGCCCCGAGGCCTCGACCCGGACTGCTGCGCCCTGGACTGACCCGACCGGCTCAGGTGCCGGGGAAGGGACCGAAGGCCCTCAGCGCCGGTGGAGGCGGTTGGCGATGGCGTGGCCGATGAACAGGTAGACGACCGCGGCCAGTCCGTATCCGGCGACCACGCGTGCCCATTCGGCGTCGAAGGTGAACAGGTCACGCGACCAGCCGGCCAGCCAGGAGGCCGCGTCATGGACGAACTGCACCAGGTCGTTGGCCCGGTTGGCGTCCAACAGGTACATCAGAATCCACAGTCCGAGAATGACGGCCATGATGTCCGCGATCACCGCGACGACCGTCCCCGCGGAGGTGGAACCCGTGCGATTTCGAGGGGACATGACGTCCGTCTGGCCCCGGAATCCCGATGCAAACCCGAACGACGGTCCAACGCCGTGAATTCCACCGGGAATTCAGCTGTACGACAACGGCCCCCCGCCCGGCGGGGCGAGGGGCCGTACGGCACGGAGCGGGGGTCAGCCGCGCTGGATGCCCGAGGTGTCCTGGAGCACACCGCGGCGGCCGTCCTGCGTCTGGGCGACGAGGGCCGGGCCGCGCTGCTCGACGGCCAGGTACCAGGTACCGGGGGCCAGTTCGGCGATCGGCGTCTGCGAACCGTCCTCCGGGAACAGCGGCCGGGGCACCGGGACGGCGAACCAGAACGGCGAGAAGTCGGCGGCGGGCGGCGCGGCCGGCTGGTCGGGCTGCTGACCGCCGAACGACTGGCCGGGCTGACCGTGCTGACCCGGCTGCGGCTGACCGCCGAAACCGGCCTGCTGCGCACCCGGGTAGCCGTAACCGGCGGGCGGCTGGGCGCCGTAGGGCTGCGGGGCGGCGGGACGGGCCGCCGGCATGAGGGCGCCCTTGAGAGCCGGAACCAGAGGGGCGGCCACGGCGGCGGCAGCCATGATCAGCGTGGCGATGAGGGCCAGGATGAGGCCGAGACCCGCGTCGGGCCCGTCGGTGGCGGAGCCGCTGGTGACGTTGTTGACGCCACCGGCCGGGTCGAAGATGTTGCCGAGCGCGCTCCAGGCCGCGAAGACGGTGAACGCGACGCCGAACTGGCCGAGGTCCAGCCCCACGACCTTCGGCGGCTGCGGCAGTCCGCGGGACACGACGACGAGTGCTGCGCCGATGATGCCCGCCAGTACGACCCCGAGTACGACCGGGCCGCTTGCCCACAGACTGGGAAGGACGTCGTCCGGGGCGCCGTCGATCGAGTAGAGGTCGAGGAACGACGCGATGAACAGCACTACCGCTGCTCCGATCACCACGCCGTCGCCTCGAGTGAGGGAGCGGATGTTCACTTCAGGTCCTTCTGGGTCGTCTCGTCGTCGGTAGAGGCGTCGCTGTCACCACCTCGCCCTCGGGGCCCGGTGTGAAGCGCGGGGGTGACCCCTCGTCGTAGGGACGACACTATCGTCCGTACGATCGGGATGTCCGCCTGGATCAGCGCGCTGATCTCTACCCGCGCAGGAAACTCACGATTCCCTCGGAGATTCCTTGCGCCGCTTTCTGCCGCCAGGCACCGCTGGTCAGAAGTGCCGCGTCCTTGCTATCGCGCATGTTGCCGCACTCGATGAACACCTTGGGAACCGTTGACAGATTGAGACCGCCCAAGTCCTTACGCGTGACGAGACCGGTGCCGTCGCCCACGTAATTGGAGGGCGCGTTGCCGGTGACGCGTACGAAGGTGCCCGCGATGCGCTCACCGAGTTCGCGGGAGGGGCCGACGATCGCCCGGGTGTCCGCCGCGCCGGAGTGCACGGAGCCGGGGAGGATCACGTGGAAGCCGCGGTTGCCGGTGCCCGAACCGTCCGCGTGGATCGACACGACGGCATCCGCCTTCGCCTTGTTGCCGATCTCGGCCCGCTCGTCGATGCACGGCCCGAACGGCCGGTCGGCGTCCTGGGTCAGCTTCACCGTGGCGCCCTGCTCCTCGAGGAGTTCACGCATCCGGTGGGCGACGTCCAGGGTGAACTCCGCCTCGGCGTAACCGTCGTCGGTGGACGTGCCGGTGGTGTCGCACTCCTTGGAGTTCGTCCCGATGTCCACCTGGCGGTTGATCTCGGCGGTGTGCCGGAAGTTGCCCGGATTGTGCCCGGGGTCGACGACGACGACCTTCCCCTTGAGCGGCCCGGACCCGGTGGGCGCGGACGAGGAGGCGGAACCGGACGGGGAACCGGAAGCGGCGGAGTCGCTCGGCTTCCCGCCGTCCGGGTCGCCGGACTCGTCCGACGGCGAGGCACCGGCGGAGGACGGCGCACGCGACGAAGCAGATCCCGAAGACCCCGCAGCAGCGCCCCCGTCGTGCCCCGACCCGCCCACGGCCGCGTAGACGGCCCACCCGAGCAGCGCCCCCGGAACGAGCGCGGCCAGCGCCACGGTCAGGAGCCCGCGCCGGGAGCGGCGGGACGGAGGAGGCGGATCGAAGTCGGGACCTGTGTAAGACACCCGGCCACCCTAGCGGCCGCCGCGCACCGCCATCGTCCCCCCGGGACGGCCTCCGAGCCTCAGATTCCGTGCCCGGTACGGCGCAGGACGCGCAGTGAGCCCGTGGCCGAGACCTCCGTGAAGGCGCCGGAGGCCAGGGCGCGGAGGTGGACGCGGTAGGGGGCCTGGCCGGTGAACTCGTCGACCGGGTCGGGGAAGACGTCGTGGATGACGAGCAGGCCGCCCTCGGCGACGTGCGGGGCCCAGCCCTCGTAGTCGGCCGTGGCGTGTTCGTCGGTGTGGCCGCCGTCGACGAAGACCAGGGCGAGGGGGGAGTTCCACAGGGCCGCGATCACCGGGGAGCGGCCGACCAGGGCGACCACGTGGTCCTCCAGGCCCGCCCGGTGGAGCGTGCGGCGGAAGGTCGGCAAGGTGTCCATCACCCCCAGCTCGGGATCGACCGTCTCCGGGTCGTGGTACTCCCATCCCGGCTGCTGCTCCTCGCTGCCGCGGTGGTGGTCCACGGTGAGCGCGGTGACGCCGGCCGCGCGGGCCGCGTCGGCCAGCAGGATCGTCGACCGGCCGCAGTAGGTGCCGACCTCCAGCAGGGGCAGGCCCAGCCGTCCCGCCTCGGCCGCCGCCGCGTACAGGGCCAGGCCCTCGTCCGCGGGCATGAAGCCCTTCGCCGCCTCGAACGCGGCCAGGATCTCGGGCCCGGGTGCCGGGGGGTTCGGCGTCGGCATCGGTTCCGGCGTCCTCTCGGTCGTACGCGTCCGGTCGCACGCGTCTCGGGGTGCCCATGGTGCCGTACCCCGTCGGGAGCGGGGGACGGGGGCTCGTGACGCCGCTGTGGGCGGCTCCGGGCCGTCCTAGGTCGGAAGGACCAGGACCCGTCCCGGCGAATTCCCGATGCAAGGGGTGCTCGCCACTTGAGACCATGACGCCCATGCTCGAAGTCCCGGACACCACCGTCACCCGCACACCCCGTCGCAGCGCGCCTCCTCCGTGGCTGGCGGTGACGCTCGCGTGTGCCGGGCAGTTCCTCGTCGTGCTCGACATCTCCGTGGTCAACGTCGCGCTGCCGTCGATGCGCACCGGCCTCGGGCTCAGCGGGCAGGGCCTGCAGTGGGTGGTGAACGCGTACGCCATCGCCTTCGCCGGTTTCATGCTGCTCGGCGGACGCGCCGGTGACCTCTACGGACGCAAGCGGATGTTCCTCGTCGGCCTCGGCCTGTTCACGCTGGCCTCGCTGGTCGGCGGACTGGCCCAGGACGGCTGGCAGTTGCTGCTGGCGCGGGCGGTGCAGGGGCTCGGGGCGGCCGTCCTGGCGCCCTCCACCCTGACCATCGTCACCTCGGCGGTCCCCGAGGGCGCCGCCCGCGCCCGCGCCATCGCGACCTGGACCGCCGTCGGGGCGGGCGGCGGCGCGGCCGGCGGCTTCGTCGGCGGGCTGCTCACGGACGCGCTGTCGTGGCGGTGGGTCCTGCTGATCAACGTGCCGATCGGGGTGGTGGTGCTGGCCGGGGCCGCCTGGTGGCTGGCGGAGGGCCGGGCCGGGGACGGACGGCGGCTCGACCTGCCCGGCGCGCTGCTCGTGACGGCCGGCCTCGCCACCCTCGCCTACGGCATCTCCCAGACCGAGGCCGAGGGCTGGACGGCGACGCCCACCCTGGTGCCGCTGCTCGCCGGACTCGTCCTCATCGTGCTGTTCCTCCTCGTCGAGGCGCGGGCCAAGGCCCCGCTGATGCCGCTGGGGCTGTTCCGGGTGCGGTCGGTGGCGTCGGCGAACGTGGCGATGTTCCTGTGCGGCGCCGCGATGTTCTCCATGTGGTTCTTCATGATCCTCTACGCGCAGAACGTCCTCGGCTACACCCCGCTGGAGGCCGGGGTCGCCCTGGTGCCGAGTTCGCTCGCCGTGGTCGTCGGTTCCAAGGTCGCGCCCCGGCTGATGCGGGTGACCGGGGCGCGCGCCGTGGCCGTGCTCGGCACCTTCGTCGCGATGACCGGCTTCGCCTGGCAGTCGACCATGACGGCGGACGGGGCGTATCTGACGTCGATCATGTTCCCCGGCATCCTGATGATGCTGGGCGGGGGCCTCGCCGGGACCCCGCTCGCCGCGCTCGCGACCTCCGGCGCGGCCCCCGAGGAGGCCGGCCTGGTCTCCGGGCTGATCAACACCTCGCGCACGATGGGCGGTTCGCTGGGCCTGGCGGTGCTGTCGACGATCGCGGCGGCCCGCACGGCGGGCAGCGGGACGCCGGAGGCCCTGACCGAGGGGTACGCCCTGTCGTTCCGCACGGGGGCGGTGGTGCTGGCCCTCGGCATGGTGCTGATGTGGCTCTGGCTGCCCCGGAGAGCCACGGCGGCGCACTGAGAGCGCACTGAGAGCGCCCTGAGGGAGGGCAGCGGGGAAAGACAGTGGAGAAAGGGGGCGTCGGGCCGGTCGGAGAGGTGCCGTGACGGCCCGTGGCAGGGGCCGACACGGATGTTCCTCCCCGTCCCCGAACGGCCCCTCGGCGTCGGTCGCGCCGGCCCCTCCCGAGGGCCGCCGAAGCCTCCGCGGAAGTCCCAACCAGCCCCGCCGGCCTGGGACTTCACGCCCCCTGCGGATACGGTCGCCGCATACGGAAAGGGGGCCCGGATGGACCGGAGCACACGCACCGTGGACGACGTACTCGACCTGCTGGACGGCCTGTTCGCACCGGAGGCCGACCGGTGGACGCGGCAGGGCGCCGACTGGTGGGACGGCTTCTACGCCGACCGCTCCCGGCGGGTGCCGTTCTTCGTGGCGAAGCCGGACGAGAACCTGGTGTCGTACGTCGAGCGGGGCCTGCTCACCGGGGGCCGGGCGCTCGACGTCGGCTGCGGCCCCGGCCGCAACGCGCTGTACCTGGCCGCGCACGGCTTCGAGGTCGACGCGGTCGACCTCTCCCCGGCCGCCGTCGCATGGGCACGGGAACGGGCCCGCGAGACGGGTGCGCGCGACGTCCGGTTCCACTGCGGCGACGCCTTCGCCCTCACCCGTGACGGCGGGGAACTCGCCGGACCGTACGACCTGGTGTACGACTCCGGCTGCTTCCATCACCTGCCCCCGCACCGCCGGATCAGTCACCTCGCGCTGCTCGACCGGGTCCTCGCCCCGGGCGGCCGGTTCGCGCTCACCTGCTTCGCGGCGGGCGCGATGGGCTCGGAGCTGTCCGACGCGGAGTTCTACCGGGGGCAGGGCGGCCTCCGGGGCGGGCTCGCCTACACGGACGAGTCGCTGCGGCGGATCTTCTCCGACCTGACCGGGATCGAACTGCGCCGCATGCGGAAGGAACCGGAGGACTCACCGCTCTTCGGGGAGGACTTCCTCTGGACGGCCCTGTTCCAACGGGACGCATGACGGCAGGCCCGGGGCGGAGCCGTGGGCCGTGAGCGCTGGCGGCGGGACGCTGGTGTCGGTGGTGGCGGCGGTGTCGGCCGCCGCCACGGCGGCGAGCGCGGGGTCGATCACCGTCTCCCCGGCCAGCACCCGGCGGATCGCGGAGGCCAGCTCCCGCACCGACCCGTCCTTGACGAGGAAACCGGCGGCCCCCGCCGCCAGGGCCCGCCGCAGCGGCTCGGGCCCGCCGGCCGTGGTGAGGATCAGCACCCGGCAGTCGGGCACCTGGTCGCGCAGTGCGGCGGCGGTGTCCAGACCGTTCGGGCCGCTCGGGCCGGCCGGCCCGAGGTCGAGGAGGGCGACGTCGGGGCGGTGGGTGAGTGCCGTCTCCACGACCGATCGCCCCGCCGCCACCTGGGCCACGACCTCGATGCCCGGCTCCATCCGGAGCAGGAAGGCGAGCGCCCCGTACCTCGTGACGGGGTCCTCCGCGAGCAGGACCCGGACGGAGGTGGCGGGCCGGTGGTCCCGGGGCATCTCGTTCACGGACGAAGCGTAGGACGAACGGGCGGAATGTGCCGCTTCACGTCCCGCGCCTTGACCCGAACGCGTTCCAGAACCGGGAGACCCCATGCCCATCGACGCAGCCGAGGCGCTCGCCGCCGAACCCCGGACCGACGAGATCACCTGGGGGCACAAGGACGTCCAGCTCTACCACCTCGGCATCGGCGCGGGCGTCCCCGCCACCGACCCCGACGAACTGCGCTACACCCTGGAGTCCGGGCTGCACGTCCTGCCGAGCTTCGCCACCGTCGCGGGCGCCGGGGCCCCCGGGGTGATCGCCGGGCTGTCGATGCCCGGCGTCGACGTCGACCTCGCCCGTGTCCTGCACGCCGGCCAGTCGCTGATCCTGCACCGTCCCCTGCCCGTCGCGGGCACCGCCACCGCGACCGGCAGGATCGCGGCGGTGTACGACAAGGGCGGGGCGGCCGTCCTGGTGATGCGCACCGACGTCGCCGACGCCGACGGCCCGCTGTGGACCGACGAGGCGCGGATCCACGTACGCGGTGCGGGCGGCTGGGGCGGCGACCGGGGTCCGTCCGCGCGGCGCGAGCCCCCCGTCGGGCCGCCCGACCTGACGGTGGAGCGGACGACCCGGGAGGACCAGGCGCTGCTCTACCGCCTCTCCGGCGACTGGAACCCGCTGCACGCCGACCCCGGGTTCGCGAAACTCGGCGGGTTCGAGCGGCCGATCCTGCACGGGCTGTGCACCTACGGCATGACGCTCAAGGCGGTCGTCGACACACTGCTCGGCGGGGACGTCGCCCGCGTCCGCCGCTACGACACCCGGTTCGCCGGGGTCGTGTACCCGGGCGAGACACTGCGGATCCGCATGTGGCGCGGGTCCGGTGAGGTGCGGGTGGCCGTGAGCGCACTGGACAGGGACGACGCGCCCGTGCTCGCCGACACCACTGTCGAACACTCCTGAACTGAACCGGCCCGCGGCCGAGGAAACGCGACGGACCAGGAACGGCCCCGCCCGTCGTGCGACGGGCGGGGCCGACTGCCGATCCACCTGATGTCCGACTGATCCCTGACGAGTCGTCAGGCGGCCTGCTCCGACTGCTCGTTCTCCTCGGCGGGCCTGCGGTGACGGCCCCGGGGGGCCACTGTGGAGTCCTGCTGGGAAACCGGTCCGCGGTGCCTGCCCTGCCCGGCGGCGATCTGCCCGCCGTCGGGGGTCTGCGGCTGGTTCGTGCTGGCATCGTTCATTGGAAGGAACTCACCCCGTAAAACTGATCTTCCTGCAACCGGGCGAGTTTAACCGGCGGGCCACGGTGCGTATCCAGGCGACCACGCCAACCGCCGCTACTTCGTTACCAGCGGTCCCAGCGGCGCCTGTTGCAGGGGGACGGGGCGGGGTGCGGGGACGGTCGTCCGCATCGCGGGGCCGACCGCGGACGCGGGTGCCGGGGGCTCCGCTTCCGACGGGGCGTGCGGGGCGTGCGGGGCGTCCTCTTTTCGCTGTCGTCCCCGCTGTCGCTCCGGTGCCGGCGGGTACAGCAGGGCCACCGCGCACGGCACCGCCGGTGTGGCGCAGGGCAGCCGCAGCACCCCGTCCGCCGTCCACAGCCCGGTTCCGGCCAACCACCCCTCGGGCGCGGGGAGGTGGCGCACCTGCCGCAGCCCCGGCCGCCACACCCCGACCCAGCTGCCGAGCACGCCGTCCGCGTCGTCCGTGCTGTTGACGCGCAGCGCCACCGAGCAGCCTTCCGGCGTCAGCACCTGGCCGGGCTGGATCGCGAACGGCGTGACCGCGCAGTCCGGCAGCCGCAGGCACTCCGGGAAGCGCACCGGCAGCGTGCTGCCCAGGACCCCCCAGCCCAACCGGGCCCGTCCCGGTGAGGGTGCGTCCGAGCGGATCAGCAGCAGCCCGCTGTCCGGGTCGGCGAGCAGGACCCGGTCGTCGCTCTCCGGGGCGAGCTGCAACAGGGGCGACACCTCGCCCCCGCGGCCCAGGTCCACCACGACCGACTTGGTGCGCCCGCCGGTCTCCCGGTCCAGGGCCAGCAACCGGCCGGTGCGGTCCAGCCACACCCCGCCCGAGCAGCGGCCCGGGATCTCGGTGAGGCGCTCGGGCCCGAAGGCGCCGCCCGCCACCAGCCACAGGGCCGTCGACCGCGGGCCCACGGCCACGGCGTACGCCCGCCGCCCGCAGGGGGCGGGCGGCAGCAGCCGCAGCCGGGTCCCCTCGTCCGGGCACGTGATCGCGCCGAGCGACAGTTCGCCGGTCCCGGGGCCGGTCGGGTACAGGAGGGAGAAGGTGTGGCTCCCGTCGTGCTGCCCGTCGTGCGGCCCGTTTGGCGACCGGTGGACGAGGACCCGCCCGTCGCCCAGGGGCTGCACCTCGGTCCCGGGTTCCTCGGGCCGGCCGCCGGGCAGCGCTACCGCGTAGGGCTCGGGGCCGTCCAGGGTCCAGCGCTCCGGGACCAGGGAGCCGTCGACGGGGGCGAGGCGTGCGGCGTAGGAACCGTCGGCGGTGAGGACGCAGCCCGGCGCGGGTCTCCCGTCCCCGTGTTCCGTACCGCCCTCGCCGGCCGTGCGGTCCGTGTTCCCGGCGTTCTCCGGGTTCTCCGGGTTCTCCGGGTTCTCCGTACGGGACCTGTGCTCCGCGTCCGCGCGCCCGGTGTCCGAGTGGCCCGTCGAAGGCTCGATCGCACACATCGTCATCGTTCGGTCACCTCCGGCGACGAACGTAGTTTTCGTACGCGCGGACGGAGGACCCGGCGGCCCCCGCTTCACACATAAGGGTGTTCCAGGAACGATTCACCTGAGGAAGCGAGGGCTTATGTGCTCGCCGGCATCGGGTCCGTTCCAGGTGCCCGCACCGGTACTACAGCGCCAAAGGGGCAGGTAGCCTTGCGCTTGTGCCCCGTCTGTCTGAAGTCATCACCGCGCTGGAGACCCTGTGGCCCGCCGAGCGGGCCGAGTCCTGGGACGCGGTCGGCACCGTCACGGGCGACCCCGACCAGGAGGTCACCCGGGTCCTGTTCGCGGTCGACCCCGTCCTGGAGATCGTCGACGAGGCGGTGAAGCTGAACGCCGACCTGCTGATCACCCACCACCCGCTCTATCTGCGCGGGACGACCACCGTCGCGGCCTCCACCGCCAAGGGCCGCGTGGTGCACAGGCTCATCAAGGACGACATCGCGCTGCACGTCGCCCACACCAACGCCGACACGGCCGACCCCGGGGTGAGCGACGCCCTGGCCGGCGCGCTCGACCTGCGCGTCGTACGGCCGCTCGTGCCGGACACCTCCGACCCCGAGGGCCGCCGCGGGCTCGGCCGGGTCTGCGAACTGGACCACCCGCTGACCGTCCGCGAATTCGCCGCCCGCGCCGCCGAACGCCTCCCCGCCACCGCACAGGGCATCCGCGTCGCCGGCGACCCCGAGGCGCTCGTCCGCAGGGTCGCCGTCAGCGGCGGCTCCGGCGACAGCCTCTTCGCCTACGTCCGGGCGGCCGAGGTGGACGCGTACCTCACCGCGGACCTGCGCCACCACCCGGCGTCGGAGTTCGCGGCGGACCATGCCGCCCACCGTCCCCTCGCGCTGCTCGACGCGGCGCACTGGGCCACCGAGTGGCCCTGGTGCGAGCTGGCCGCAGCCCAGCTCGACGAGATCTCCGACCGCCACGGATGGGGCCTTCGGGTCCACGTCTCCGCCACGGTCACCGACCCCTGGACCGCCCACGCGGCGTCCTTCGTCCACCCGTCGCCCACCACCACCCCTCCGGGGAGCGCTTCGCGCGCCCCTTCCCACTCCGATACATCTGGAGCCCCCAACTGAACGCCGCGTCCGCCGACCAGATCCGACTCCTCGACGTCCAGGACCTCGACGTCCGCCTCCAGCAACTCGCGCACAAGCGGAAGTCGCTCCCCGAGCACGCCGAGATCGAGTCGCTGACCCGGGACCTCGCCCAGCTGCGCGACCTGCACGTGGCCGCGCAGACCGAGGAGAGCGACTGCGCCCGCGAGCAGACCAAGGCCGAACAGGACGTGGACCAGGTGCGCCAGCGCGCCGCCCGCGACCAGCAGCGCCTCGACTCCGGCGCCGTCTCCTCGCCCAAGGACCTGGAGAACCTCCAGCGCGAGATCGTCTCACTCGCCAAGCGCCAGGGAGACCTCGAGGACATCGTCCTGGAGGTCATGGAGCGCCGCGAGTCGGCGCAGGAGCGGGTCGCCGAGCTGGCCGAGCGGGTCGCCTCCGTCCAGTCGCGGATCGACGACGTGACCGGCCGCCGGGACGCGGCCTGCGCGGAGATCGACGGCGAGGCCGCCACGGCCACCAAGGAGCGCGCGGTCGTCGCCGGAGCCGTCCCCGCGGACCTGCTCAAGCTGTACGAGAAGCTGCGCGAGCAGCACGGCGGCATCGGCGCGGCGAAGCTGTACGCGCGCAGCTGCCAGGGCTGCCGCCAGGAGCTCGCCATCACCGAGCTGAACGAGATCCGCCAGGCCGCGCCCGACACCGTGGTGCGCTGCGAGAACTGCCGCCGCATCCTGGTCCGCACCGCCGATTCGGGGCTGTAGGGGGTTGTCTCCGGTGCGGGAGTTCATCGTCGAGGCCGACGGTGGGTCACGGGGCAACCCCGGACCCGCGGGCTACGGGGCCGTGGTGAGTGACGCGGCGACGGGGGAGACGCTGCGGGAGGCGGCCGAGTACCTCGGCGTCGTCACGAACAACGTCGCCGAGTACTCGGGCCTGCTGGCCGGCCTGCGGGCCGCCCGTGAGCTGGACCCGGAGGCCACGGTCCACGTCCGGATGGACTCCAAGCTCGTCGTCGAGCAGATGTCGGGCCGCTGGAAGATCAAGCACCCCGGCATCAAGCCGCTGGCGGCCGAGGCGGTGCGGGTCTTCCCGCCCGGCCGGGTCACCTACGAGTGGATCCCGCGCGAGCAGAACAAGCACGCGGACCGCCTGGCCAACGAGGCGATGGACGCGGGGGTGCGGGGTGAGGCGTGGAGTGCTTCGGACTCGCGCGCCGCACTGGACACACCGGGCACACGGCCCGTGACGCCGGAGCTGCTGGAGCCGTCGGGGCCGTCCGAGCGGCCCGGCCCGTCCGGGGGCGCGGACGCGGCCGCCGCCGACGTCCGGGCCGCGCAGGCCGTGGCAGCCCCCGGCACCGAGACGGCCGCCGCCCGAGGTCCGGCGTCGGCCGCCACCCCCTCGTCCACCCCCTCATCGGGCTGGGCGCCCGCCGACATGGGCCCGCCGGCCACCTTCGTGCTCCTCCGGCACGGCGAGACCCCGCTGACCCCCCAGAAACGGTTCTCCGGCAGCGGCGGCAGCGACCCCTCCCTCTCCGACATCGGCAGGGAGCAGGCCGAGAGGACCGCCGCCCACCTCGCCCGGCGCGGCACCGTCCAGGCGATCGTCGCCTCGCCCCTGGCCCGCACCCGCGAGACCGCCGGCGTCATCGCCGCCCGCCTGGGCCTCGACGTCACCGTCGACGACGGGCTGCGCGAGACCGACTTCGGCGCGTGGGAGGGCCTCACCTTCGCCGAGGTGCGCGAACGCCACCCCGACGACCTGAACGCCTGGCTGTCCTCCCCGGACGCCGAACCCACCGGCGGCGGGGAGAGCTTCGCGGCCACCGCGAACCGGGTCGCGGCCGCCCGGGACCGGCTGACCGCCGCGTACGCGGGCCGCACGGTCCTGCTCGTCACCCATGTGACCCCGATCAAGACCTTCGTACGCCTCGCCCTGGGCGCCCCGCCCGAGGCCCTGTTCCGGATGGAACTGTCGGCGGCCTCGCTGTCGGCGGTGGCGTACTACGCCGACGGCAACGCCAGCGTCCGGCTGTTCAACGAGACGTCCCACCTGCGCTGAGCTCCGCCGCCGCGCGGGCCAGCCGTTCGATCCGGGCCCAGTCGCGAGCCGCCACGGCGTCCGACGGGAGCATCCAACTACCGCCCACGCAGCCGACGTTGGGCAGCGCGAGATAGTCCGGCGCGGAGTCCGGGCCGATCCCGCCGGTCGGACAGAAGCGGGCCTGGGGGAGCGGCCCGGCGATCGCCTTCAGATACGCCGTGCCGCCCGCGGCCTGCGCCGGGAAGAACTTCATCTCCCGCACCCCGCGCTCCAGCAGCGCCACGACCTCCGAGACCGTCGACACTCCCGGCAGGAACGGCACCCCGGACGCCAGCATCGACTCCAGCAGTACGTCCGTCCAGCCCGGACTGACCAGGAACCGGGCCCCGGCCGCGACGACCTCGTCCACCTGCTCCGGCGTGATCACCGTGCCGGCCCCGACCACCGCGTCCGGCACCCCGGCGGCGATCGCGCGGACGGCGTCCAGGGCGGCGGGCGTCCGCAGGGTCACCTCGATCGCGGGCAGCCCACCGGCGACCAGCGCCCGCGCCAGCGGTACGGCGTCGGCGGCGTCCTCCACCACGACGACGGGCACGACGGGCGCGAGATCCAGCACGGAGGCGGAGGGGGCCGGCGAGGGCAGGGGCGAACTCATGAGCGTCATCCTGCCCCTACTGAAGCACCCTGCGCAAAGGGCGTTGCGCTGTGTGCAACATGATCGATGTCGTCAGTGGATCTCCTCCACCAGCACATCCAGCGCCCAGGGCGCCCCCGCCCGCTCCGGCGCCTGTGCCTCCACCACGTACCCGAGATCCCGCAACGCCTCCACCAGGGAGGCGGGGTCCTCGGGCGCGGTCCCGGCCGTCAGCAGGCTGCGGACGATCCGTCCCTTGGTCGCCTTGTTGAAGTGGCTGACCACCTTCCGGGTCGGCGCGTGCAGCACCCGTACCGTCGCCGTACGCGCGGCCACCTCGCCCTTCGGCTTCCACGCCGCCGCGTACGCGGCCGACCGCAGGTCCAGCACCAGACCGCCGCCGGCTGCCGCCGGCAGCACCGAGGCCATCGGCGCACGCCAGTACGCACCCAGCGCCCCGAGCCCCGGCAGCCGTACGCCCATCGAGCAGCGGTAGGACGGAATCCGGTCGGTGACCCGGACCGCGCCCCACAGCCCCGAGAACACCAACAGCGAACGGGCGGCCCTGCGTTTGGCGGCCGGGTCGAGCGAGGCCAGGTCCAGAGCGTCGTAGAGCACCCCGGTGTAGATCTCCCCGGCGGGCCGGGCCCCGGCGGTGCGCAGCTCCACGTTCTTCGCGACCTCGCCCCGCAGCCCCTCGCTCAGCCCCAGCACCTCACGCGCCTTGTCCTCGTCACCGGCGCACAGGTCCACCAGTTCGGCGAGGACGGCCTCCCGGGCCTCGGCCAGCCCCGGCAGCGACAGGGACTCCGGCTTCAGCGGGGCGCCGCGGCCGGAAGCGGCCTTGCCTTCGGACGGCGGCAGCAGGACAAGCACGCGTTGCTCCTCACGGTAGAACTCAGCCGACAGCGTACGGTGCCCCGGCCCTACGCCTGAGGGGCCCACCGCCCCGTCGCCAGCGCCCGGACCAGGGCGTCGGGCTCGTCGGCGTGGAACCGTACGACGCGCACCTCCCGGGACCGCCCGAAGAACGTGACCTGGGTGACCGGCTCCGTGAGTTCCAGCGTGACCGTGGTCTGCGAGCCGACCTCGACGTCCAGCTCACCGTCGGCCCGCTCGTGGCTCATCCGCAGCTCACGCCGGACGGAGGCGATCCGCTCCAGCGGTATCCGCAGGTCGACGTGGATGGCGCGGCGAATCCGCAGCGTCCCGGAGTCCGGGTCCAGCACATGAGGGCGTACGACGTTGGCGGCGTGCAGCGCCACGACGATGACGACCGTGTACACATCCAGGAACAGCACCACCGCGTGGACCGTCGGCCAGTCGAGCAGCAGCACGGACATCACCACCGTCTCGACCACGCACACGAACGCGAACCCGAACATCACCGCGCCGTGCCCCCGCGCGTACCCGAAGGCCGTCCCGCCCCCGACGCCGTGCGTCCGCCGCGCCAGCCACAGCACCAGGCTGATCATCAGCCGCAGCTCGTGCCGGACGAGAACCCCGGGGCCCCTGACGGCTCTCATGACCGTCCGCCCTCCATGGCGATCCGCATGGTCCGGCGGATCGCCTCCGCCTGTGCGGGGGCGAAGTCGGCGTAGAAGGCCCGCAGGAAGCTGTCGTCCTGGTCGACGGCGACGTCGTCCGGCAGCAGTCCGGCCGGCAGGCACGCGGCGAGGGCGTGGGCGGCCTCGTCCACCCGGGGATCGTCCGGGGCGGCGTCGACGAGCGCGTCGAGCAGCGCGTACGCGTCGAGCGCCCGCTCCATCCCGCCCGGAGTCCCCATCACACCGCTGAACAGTTCCATGAACCGCGCCCGTTCCTCCGGGTCCGCCGTCGTCTCGATCAGCGCGAGCATCTCCCGGTCCTTGGCTGCCATGGGCGAGCCGGACACGTCCGGCATCTCCCGGAAGAGCGTGGCCAGTTCGGGGGAGACCGGCCCCTCGGCGGTCAGCCCTCCCTCCGTCTCCAGCAGGGCCCGCAGCCGCGCCCGGCGGTCCCGGACCGCGGCCTCCTGCCGGGCCAGGTCCTCGTCCAGTTCGGTCAGCACCTCGACGAGGTCCTTCCCGGCGTCGTCCGCGAGCACGTCCCGCACCTCGGCCAGCCCGAGCCCCAGCTCGGTCAGCCGCCTGATCCGCGCCAGCACGACGGCGTGCCGCAGCGTGTAGTCCCGGTACCCGTTGGCCCGCCGCTCCGGCTCCGGGAGCAGCCCCAGATGGTGGTAGTGCCGCACGGTCCGCGTGGTGACACCGACGGCCGTGGCGAGTTCTCCGATCCGCATGGCCCCAGTAGAAACGTTGACGCCGCGACAGGGTCAAGCGAACGCCTGTGGCGTCTGATGTGGGCCGCGTTCCTGTGCCACGATCGAGGGAACGGTTCCCGACCTCATGGACAGGTGATCAGCCGATGTCCCAGTCTGGCGAGCGACCGAAGGAGGGACGTGACATGACTGCCATGGCCCATGAACCGCTCACGCGGGAAGAGGTCCTGCTGGAGGGCTTCCTCGCCCTGGACACGCCAGAAGGCTTCCGGGCCGAGCTGATCGAGGGGGAGATCGTTGTGACGCCGCCGCCGGACGGGGATCACGAGGACTGCATCGGACTGATCGTGGAGCAGGTGCTGGAGCGTTCCCGGACCAGGATGCAGTTCTCCGGGAACAAGGGGCTGAAGCTGCGGAGCGGTGGTGGCTGCCCGAAGGACCGCGTGATCCCGGACGGCACTTTTGCCCCGAGGGAGCTTCGGCTCTACCGGGGAGCTGATTCCTGGATGCCCTGTGACGGAGTCGCCCTGGTCCTTGAGGTGACCTCCTCCAAGCCGAAGGCCGACCGAGAAGCCAAGCGTCGCTGCTACGCCCGCGGTGGCATCCCTCTCTACCTCCTCCTCGACCGCGAAGCCTCCTCGATCACCCTGTTCAGCACCCCGGAAGGCGACGAATACCGCGAGCAGTGCACCCGCCCCTTGGGCAAGCCGCTGCCCCTCCCAGACCCGCTCGACTTCGACCTGGACACGGCCGACTTCCTCTGACCGGCGACCACCAGCCAGGAGCAGCTTCGTAGCATTCCGTAGTTGCGCGTGTACAGGAAGGCGTCATGGGCTGGGCTCAGCATCAAAACAAGGCTGCGCCCGGCGCAGCAACCCCTATGGCCGCCCTTCAGGATTCTGGGGCGGCCATAGTTGTTTCCGGCGGCCTGCGCCACCTACGCGGAGGACCTGACATGGAACACCCACTGCCATCCCGCCTACGCGGCCATAAGAGATCGCCACTGCCCTCGTGTGGGTGAACTGCAATATCGGTACCGGACGGCAACGGGCAAGTGGACGGGTGGGGTTGTGGTGTCGGACCGGCGGCGCGGGCGGTCGGCGGCGGAGCTGCTCCGGGTTGCCGAGCGGGCGCCCGTACCGACGGTCCTCATTCCCGCCCAACAGCATCCCGCCGCCCCTGCCGTGACCGAGCCGTGAAAGCGGGACCCGGTCGCCTGGAGGACACCGGCTCGACGTGAAACTTCCACGGGACCGACCGCACGCGGAGCAAGGTCAAGAGAGTGCGCCCCGGTGCTCCTGCGCGGACGTTCGAGGGCTGCCCGCCCGAGTCCGCGGGTAGACCGCACGAGGCCGCCAGGTCGTCGTCTTCACCCACGACACCCGCCTGCCGCAGGCCCTGAAGTACCTGCGGCTGCCCGCCACCGTCCTCACCGTCGACCGCCGTGAGCGCTCCGCCGTACGCGTCCGCTCCGTCGACGACCCCGTCAAGCAGGCCCTGCACGACGCGAAGGCACTCGCCAGGACCCGCGACCTGCCCGGCGACGTCGTCGCCCGGGTCCTGCCCGGCCTGTGCCGCACCGCCCTGGAGGCAGCCCTCCTCGAACCGGCCCGGCGCCGGCTCCTCGGCACGGGCCTGCCGCACGCCGAGATCGAGCAGCGCATCGCCAAGGCCCACAAGCTCACCGAACTGGCCTCCCTCGCCCTCTACGGAGAGACCGACCGGGTGGGCGAGACCATGACCGACCTCAACCGGGCCTACGGCCAGCAGGCCACCGACCACATCCGGTGGTGCAACAAGGGCGCCCACGAAGCCGTGCCCGTCGACGACGCGGAGGAGATCATCCGCCGCACCGCGGACTTCGCGAAGGCGGTGCGATCCCTGTGACCACGATCCGCCCGGCCACACCCGTCCCGTCCGCGCGCCCGCCCCGGCTCCCCGCGCCCTTCTCGCCTCCGCCACTGTCCACCTCGACCTCCGAGGAACTGCTCGCGGGCGCGGACCGGTTGCTCGGCACGGCCACCGCCTCCACCACCGGCGTCTGGCCGCGCGCCGTCGCCCTTCTGCTGCGCCACGCCCTCGAAGAGGCCCTGCGCAGCTACTGGCACACCCGCAAACCGCAGCTGTCCCGCTGCCCGCCGCACGCCCAGGCCCTGTGCCTGGAGTCCTACGCCGCCCCCGACACGGCCCGCCGATGGTCGGCGACCTGGGCCGGCCTCAGCCGGGCCTGCCACTACCACGGGTGCGAGCTGGCCCCCACGCAGGGGGAGTTGCGTGCGTGGCGTGACGACGTCGAACGCGTG
Source organism: Streptomyces sp. NPDC050388 (assembly GCF_040655635.1). Taxonomy (NCBI): domain Bacteria; kingdom Bacillati; phylum Actinomycetota; class Actinomycetes; order Kitasatosporales; family Streptomycetaceae; genus Streptomyces; species Streptomyces sp. NPDC050388. The sequence goes on along the minus strand of NZ_JBFAKH010000012.1, from coordinate 75,993 downwards.
TTGAACGCACTGGCGAGGGGAACGTCGTAGCCGGCCACTGGGCACCCGCGGCGGTCCGTCGCAGCATGAGCCGGTGGCGATCACCGGACGTGGGACGGGAGCCAGGCGACCGGTAGCCCGGCCCTGAGAGCCGAAGCCACCCTTTCGAAGTACAACCCCGTATTCACCCGCAGAGCCGCGAGCAGTATGCCAGCGTACTAGTATGGGTAGGTACTACGCGTTGGTGTGGTGGCATGGCTTGGCATCTTGAGATGGCCGGGGAGGTACGTGATTGGCTGCACGAACTGAGGAAGGCTGATCGAGCCACTGCGCGATTGGTGGGACAGGCCGTCCAAGCGTTGGTCGATGAGGGGCCCGATCTGGGAAGGCCGCTGGTCGACCGCGTCAAGGGATCGATTCTGCACAACCTCAAGGAACTGCGCCCCGGCTCGAACGGAAGCAGTGAGATCCGGATCCTGTTCATCTTCGACCCGGAACGCAGCGCCGTTCTGCTGGTGGCCGGCGACAAGGCCGGCCAATGGTCGGAGTGGTACCGCCGGTCGATTCCTCTGGCCGAGGCGCGCTCCACGCAGTGGCTGGCTTACCTGGAACAACGGCGCGAAGGAGAGTGAGCAATGGACACGTTCCACTCCTGGGACGAGGTGAGGGACGAGATCTTCGACGAGGACGATCTCGACGAGATCAGGAAGGGCGCCCAAAAGCTGGTCGCGCAGGCGCGCGCCCACCGGCTGGCCGAGGTGCGCCAGGAACTCGGTCTCACCCAGAGCGAGGTTGCGGCGCGCATGCATGTCCGGCAGGAGCGGGTGTCCGCCATCGAACGCGGTAAGGCGGTCTCGACGGAGGTCGGCACCATGGCGGCATACGTCGCGGCGCTCGGCGGCAAGCTGGAGATCGTTGCGAACTTCGGCGGCACCCGCGTCGTCATCGCCCGGTGACCCTGCTCCCGCGCAGGTGGCGCTGTTCGCCTGGCGGGGCGACGTCGAGCGGGTGATCGGAGCCTTGGCGCCCCGAGTGCGGTGACGGACCGCCGCCCGCTCCGCACCTCCACCGTGAGGGCGGGACCGGGGCCGGGTCGCCCGCATCCGGTCGTACGCGCACCGCAGTAATACGCGTACTGACGATGTCTCCGTGGCTAAGAGGTCCTAACAGAGTGCTCGGACGCGCCGGTACAGGATGAGGCAGACCGCCAACTGCAGGAAGCCGTCGTGGATGTCGTCCCGGCGCTCCCAACGGATCCTCAGATGCCGGAAACCGTGCAGCCACGACAGGCCGCGTTCGACCACCCACCGGTGGACGCCCAGGCCCGAGCCGTGGGATTGCCCCCGGCGGGCGATGACCGGGGTGATGCCCAGGGTGCGGACCATGCTGCGGTAGCGGTCGTGGTCGTAGCCGCGGTCGGCGTACAGCCGGCGAGGCCGGAACCGGGGACGCCCGCGGTGGCCGCGGACCGCGGGAATCGCCCGGAGCAGCGGCATGAGCTGGGTGACGTCGTTGCGATTGCCGCCGGTGAGCGAGACCGCGAGCGGAGTGCCGCGCGCGTCGGTGATCAGGTGGTGCTTCGAGCCCGACCGGGCGCGGTCGGGCTCGGGCCGGTTGTGGGCCGCCCCGCAGGGCACGCACGTGGGTGGGGGCGCCCCCGGCGAAGCCAGGGGGAGCGTCGATGGCGGCGCGGGAGAAGTCCAGCTGGTTCGCGCCGCGCAACCTGGCCAGCAGGATGGCCTGCAACTGCTGCCGGACGCCGGCCTGGTTCCAGTCCCGCAGCCGACGCCAGCAGGTCATGCCCGAGCCGAAGCCCAGTTCCTGCGGCAGCCACTCCCACTGGATGTCGGTGGCCGGCACGAACAGGATGCCCTGCAGGGCCTTGCGGTCGTCCAGTCGCTTGCGGCCCGGATGGTCGGGCCGGCGCTCGACCACTGGCAGCAGCGGCTCGATCAGGGCCCACAGGTCGTCGTCGATCTCCCAGGGCTTGGGGCGGGACAGCACACACCTCCCGGTCGGAGCGGATCCGCACCGACATCTCCAGATTAGCGCAAATGTTCTATTTCGTTAGGTCCTCTAAGTGGAGGCGACGGCAAGCAGGTTCAACCAGAACGCCTCGAGGTTTATCGTGGCGGCCGGAGGCGACGCGGGTGCGTGCAGGGCGGCTCGCCCGGCGTCGCGTCAGGCGAACGCCGGCATGATCCGCTCGTGGATGAGGCGGAGCTGAGTGTTCACGTCGGCCGCCTCCGTGAGGTCGCGGCCCGTGAACGCCTTGACCAGGGCGCGGTCGGTGATCGCGCAGACCATGTGGTTCACGCCGCTGGGGGCGATGTCCCGCCCGATCTTCTCCAGGCATTCCTCCGGCGTGCCCGCGACGGAGAGACGTTCGGCGATCTCCGGGGTGGTCAGTTCGATGCCGCGGGCCAGGTCGCCGGCGCCGATCGCGTCGATGACCGGCTTCAGCTCCGCCGGGTCCACACCGTTGCGGCGCAGCTGCTCTTCGGGCATGGAGGACGCGTAGATGCCGACCATGCTGCGCGCCGCCTCCTTGGCGACCGCCGAGTCGGGGCCGGTCGCGAAGACCACCCAGGCCCCGATGTCCAGCGAACGCCAGTCCTTGCCGGCGCGCTCCGCGCCTGTCCGGATGTGCCGCACGGCGTAGTCGTAGGCCTCGCGGGTGTAGCTCAGGGCATGGTGGCAGCCGTCCGACAACTCGCCGGCCGCCTCGAAGGACTTCGGCCCCCGCATCGCGCCGAGCTTCAACGGCAGTCGGCTCTGCACGGGCCGGGCGAACGTGAACAGGCCGTCGTACGAGTAGAACTCGCCGTCGTGCGTGATGGCGCCCTCGTCGAGGAACGTGCGCATCACCTGCAGCGCTTCCTTGACCCGGGACAGCGGCCTGATGCGGGTCCAGTCGATGCGGTACTGCGCCAGCAGGCCGAAGTTGCCGCTGGACAGGACGCCTTCGGCGCGGCCGTCGGACAGTTCGTCGAGCGTGGCCAGGGCCTGGGCGATCAGCGTGGGCTCGCGCAGCGTCACAGGGGAGACGCTCGGACCGAGGCGGATCCGGCTGGTGCGGCCGGCCGCCGCGGCGAAGAGGAGCCACAGGTCCTTGTGCCAGGTCTCGTCGGCGGCGTAACAGGCATGGAAGCCGAGTTCGTCGGCGAGCTGGATGGACTCCAGGGACTCGGTCAGGGGGTAGTCGGGGAGCATGGCGTAGCTGAACTTCACGAGCGCCACCTTCCGGTGTGGGGAACGGCGTGCGGCTGTGTCGTGCGGTGCCTGCCCCCGAGGATGTGAGTTCCGACCTTCTGCTGTCCAGTGTTGTTCCCGACTACTTGTGTTCGTACGGGATCCGGCGCCCTGGAGCGATGAATGAGGGGACGGATCAAGGCAGTTGGGTTATGTTCCCTGTCTGTTCGAAGGGGGACCGAGTGGCGAAGCTGAATCAGGTCATCGTTGTCGAGAAGGGTGTCAAGAACAGGTCGCTTCAGGACGTCACCGCGGCACCACCACGATGCAGGCGAAGCGGTGCCGGGGGAGCAGGACGCACAGGCGGCCCGTCTCCGGGTGGAAGGCGGAGGCGTCCTGGCGGCCGGACAGCGGGTGCCGGGCGAGGGTGACGTCGAACTCGCGGCCCTGGAGGCGGTTGGCGGTGTCCACGGTGATGCCGGTCAGGCCGTGGGCGGTGAGGCGGGAGCGGACCGCGTTCGCCCGGACGGTGCGCGCCGCGCCGATCGCAACGCGCGACGCGGTCAGAATCTCCCCGTTGACCAGCGTGCTGCGTTGCAGCAGCCGGGCGGTCGTCGCCGCGAGGGCGTCCGCCGCCTCCGGGGCCTGGTCGAGGGTGTGGCGGGCGGGGAGTTCCAGGTGGCCCCAGCCGGAGTCGGCGGCCCGGGCGAGGACGCCGTCCAGCGGACCGGAGCCGTGGGACAGGCTGGCGTACGACAGCACGCGCTCCGGTGCGGTGGTACCGGGATGAACCGGTGGAAGGGGCTCACAGCAGTCCGTTCTTCCTCGCCCACTCGAGGAAACCTCCGTGTCCGCACGGGTAGCGTGCACCCGACGCGAGCAGCGCGTCGACCAGGGTGGACGCCACGTATTCCGTTGCGCGGCCGTCCCGCACCCCCTCCGCGATCACCCGGAGCACACCCCACACGGTGAGGCCCCCGGCACGCGCCGCCTTGCGCGCGTCCAGGTCGTCGACCACCGCGACCGCGCCGTGCACGTCGGCCCAGGCGAGCACGGTTGCCTCACCGTGGTTGGACTTCTGCCCGGAGACGCGTTCCATCCACCGCACCAGCGCGGTGAGCTCGGCGAGACCGTCCACGTGCTGGACTTCGAGCCAGCCCAGGCCCGAGATGTCCAGGTCGTAGTGGCGCAGTTCCTCGATGACCGCGGCCGTGGTGACATTGCGGCGGGGTAATCCCCGGCATTCGGCGGCGAGGTCCGACAGGGTGTCCACGCGTCCGGCTTTGATCGCGTGATGCAGCGGCGACGTGTCCCATACGAGGAGCTGTCCGGCAGAACTCGTTCCCTCCCCTTGGATGCTCATGGCCCGACGTCCTCCAGGTCCTGCTCCGGCAGCTCGCTTTCCTGCAGGGCGCCGTACAGCAACTCGACCGTGCGTGCCGCCGACACCGCCCCGGCCTTCCAGGCGGCCAGGACCGCCTGTCGCCAAGCCGTTCCGGTAGCGCCCGTTTCGAGATCCGGTACGGGCTCGGCACCACGGACTGCCAGGAAATCGCCGCGTACCGGCGTATCGGCCTTGAGGCGGCGAGCAGCGCCCGTGTCCACCAGCCCGAGCCGCCGTGCCCTCGACACCGTGGACGACCAGGAGATCCTGTAGTCGGCGGCGATACCGATCAGGGCTTCCCGGGGGGACATGCCCCGGCTGACTGCTTGCTTCCAGGCGGAGTCGAATTCGTCCTCGGGAAGCAGGAACTCCCCGGCGAAGTCGTCGATGGCCTGTTCCCGCTCGTCCAGGCTCGCGGAGACCCCCGCATCGCTGTGGTATTCGTCCCGCAGCAGATGGTGCCCGAGCTCGTGGGCGGCAGTCCAGCGCCGGCGACCAGGGGCTGAGTGGCCGCTGATCACGCTGGCCCCGTAGGCGTCCAGCAGGAGCGAAGCGCCCTCGGCGGGTTCCGGGGCGACGGTCAGATACAGACCGAAGCGTTCGGCCACTGAGGCCATCGGCCCCAGTGGCCCTCGAGGAAGGCCGGCCACTCGTCGTGCTTCACGTGCCAGCGTGGTCGGATCGGCCTCGGTGCAGCCGATCAGATCGTCCAGGTGGGGTGGGGTGAGGAAACCCTGTCTCACCAGCCACTCCGCGTTGCGTGCGTGTTCCTCCAGCCGGATGTCCAGCCGGTAGCTGTCACGCGCGGCCGCGTCGGCAGGGGAGTCGAGCGTCTTACGGCGGGAGACGAGTGCTGCGGGTGGCTGAGTGAGGAAGTGTGCGGGTGGTGCGTCCAGGGTTTCGGCGATCCGGAAGAGCTCGAGCGCGGACACCTTGCGCTCGCCCTGTTCCATGCGTACCACCGCAGTGCGGTCGACCCCTATGCGTGAGGCCAGCTCGCCTTGGCTCAACCCGGCTGACTCCCGGGTCTGGGCGATACGGCCGCCGATCTCTGCCCAGCTCTGCACGCTCTCCATGTGTGCAATTTTCGCACACCTGGGGGTCGTGTCGAGCCGGCTGTGGCCGACTGGGCACGAAGGGGTGAAGGAGGAGAGGGGGTCAAGAGGGCCGCCGGTCGGGGGTGCGCGCTGCGGTGGTGGCCGACTCAGCCGGGGTGGGCGATGAAGGTGCGCCAGGCGTGGGGTGAGACCCGCTTGAAGCGCGATCAGGGCCGCGACTCGTTCCCCGGGTGAGGCTGTTGCCTCAAAGTACATATTCCATATTCGCGTTGGTGGAAAAGTAGAAAAGTGGAGTGCATCCGCCCCCTGGACAAGCCACTGTCCCTCCCCGCCCCCTTCACCTTCGACCTGGACACCGCAGACTTCCTCTGATCCCCTGTGGGCGGGGGTGCGGGGTGGCGAACGTACGGGAGCAGGCCAGCTGGACCAGGGTGCGGCTCGGGGGCTGCGGGCCCTCCGTCGACCTGCTCACCGCCCGTTTCGACCGGCACGAGTACGCCCCGCACGCCCACGACGAGTTCACGGTCGGCGTGACCACCGGCGGCCTGGAGGCCATCGCGTACCGCGGTGGGCGCATCGTCTCCGGACCCGGCTCCCTCGTCGTCCTCGAACCCGGCGAGATGCACACCGGCGGCCCCGCCGCCCCCGAGGGCTACGCCTACCGCGCCCTGTACGCCGTCCCCGCCCTGCTCACCGACGGGACCCGCGGCACCGGCCTCCCGCACTTCCGCGAGCCGGTCCTCCACGACCCCGAACTGGCCGGCGCCCTGCGCCGCGCGCACACCGAGGTCAGCGCCTGCCCCGACCCCCTGGAGGCGGAGTCGAGGCTGCCCTGGCTGCTCACCGCACTCGCACACCGCCACTCCACCGCCCGTGCGGACACCGGCGCGGTCCCCGGTGCCGGGCGCATCGCCCTGGCCGTCCGCGACCGTCTCGCCGAGGAACTGCTCGCCCCGCCCTCCCTCGCGGCCCTCGCCACCGACCTCGGCCTGTCCCGGTACCAACTGCTGCGCGCCTTCCGCACGACGATGGGGATACCGCCCTACGCCTGGCTCGCCCAGTACCGGGTCACCAGGGCCCGCGGCCTGCTGGAGGCCGGGCTGCGCCCCGCCGAAGTGGCCGGACTCGTGGGCTTCGCGGACCAGGCACACCTGACCCGGTGGTTCCGCCGCGTCCTCGGGGTCACCCCGGCGGCGTACCGCAACAGCGTTCAAGACCCGGGGCGCTGACCAGGCCGAGACTCGCCGCATGACTGCACGCGGCTGGTTCCTGTTCTCCCTGATGGGAGTGGTCTGGGGCATCCCCTACCTGATGATCAAGGTGGCGGTGGAGGAGGTGTCCCCGTCCGGGGTCGTCTTCACCCGCTGCGCCCTCGGCGCCCTGCTCCTGCTGCCCTTCGCCCTGCGGCAGGGAGGCCTCACCGGGACCGTCCGCGCCCACTGGCGCCCTCTGCTGGCCTTCGCGGTCATCGAGATCATCGGTCCCTGGTACACCCTGACCTCCGCGGAACGCCACCTCTCCAGCTCCACCGCCGGCCTGTTGATCGCGGGCGTCCCCATCGTGGGCGTGGCGCTCGCCAGGTTCTTCGGCGACACGGAGCGCCTGGGCGCACGCCGTCTCACCGGCCTGGGGCTCGGCCTGGTGGGCGTCGGCTTCCTCACCGTCCCGCACCTGACCGGCGGCGACGCCCGTTCGCTCGCCGAGGTGCTGGTGACGGTGCTGGGCTACGCCATCGCCCCGCTGATCGCCGCCCGCCATCTGAAGCAGGTCCCGTCCCTCCAGCTCACCGCGGTCTGCCTGACCCTGGCGGCGCTCGTCTACGCCCCGGCCGCCGTGCTCACACGGCCGGCCGAGCTGCCCTCGGCCGGGGCCCTGACCGCCCTCGCGGGCCTGGGCGCCGTCTGCACGGCGATCGCCTTCGTCGCCTTCCTGGAGCTGATCAAGGAGGTGGGGCCGACCCGGGCGACCGTCATCACGTACGTCAACCCGGCGGTCGCCGTGACGGCCGGGGTGCTCCTCCTGGGCGAGCCCCTGACCGCGACGGTCCTGGCCGCCTTCGCCCTGATCCTCACCGGCTCGGTCCTGGCGACGGCCGCGGCACCGGGGCCCCGCCCGCGCCCGGTACCATGGTCGGCACGGCAGACGAGCCGGGCGGGCGGCCGCGTGGAGTCCCTTGCGGGGCTTCCCGAGGAACGTCCGGGCTCCACAGGGCAGGGTGGTGGCTAACGGCCACCCGGGGTGACCCGCGGGACAGTGCCACAGAAAGCAGACCGCCCGGCGCTCAGGCGCCGGGTAAGGGTGAAACGGTGGTGTAAGAGACCACCAGCGCCTGAGGTGACTCAGGCGGCTAGGTAAACCCCACCCGGAGCAAGGTCAAGAGGAGCGCCGTCAAAAGCGCTCTGCGCGGACGTTCGAGGGCTGCCCGCCCGAGTCCGCGGGTAGACCGCACGAGGCCGGCGGCAACGCCGGCCCTAGATGGATGGCCGTCACCGGCGGGCCCGCGAGGACCCGCCGGAACAGAACCCGGCGTACAGCCCGACTCGTCTGCCGCCCCAGGTCGCTGACCTGCGAGAGCACCCTGTTCCGGGGCGGCTCCGGTCCCGTTCTTCGGCCGCCTCACCCCGTGGGCGGCGCCGGCGGCTCGCGCGGGGCTTCCCGCTCGGCCGTCATGGTGTGTCGGGCCGGGACTCGTAGTGCAGGGTGTGGAAGCGGCCGGCTTCCTCCCGCCCCGCGGGATCGCCGCCCAGCGCCCGTACCGCCGCGATCGCGTACCGCCGTTCCTGCTCGTCGGTGAAGAGGCGCTGCGGGTAGGTGCGGGAGGCATCGACGGTGGTGCTCAGACCGTGTGCGGCCAAGGCCCGGACGATCGGTTGGTACGACACCGTCCGCAGCACGAACGCGCTGACCCACACCGGCCTCCGGGCACCGTCCAGCAGCGCCGTGAACGTTCGGGCGGTGACGTAGCTCCCGCCGCCGGTCAGCGTGATGAGGCCGACCTCGGCGAGCGCGCGGTCCAGCCCGGGGCCGGGCGAGCCCTGTTCGAGGTCGTCGGTGAAGGCGGCGTCCAGGAGCCCCACCTCGAGCGCGTAGTGCACGGCGGGTGCCGAGACGTCCAGGCCGAAGACCGGCACGGCGTCCGGTCGGCGCCGCTCGGCGTAGAACTCCTTGTCCCGTGCCGCCAGCTCCGCCGTCGACAACGTCCGGCAAGCGGGGGAGGTGTAGCGCTCGTACATCTCCGCCAGCGTCACGTCGTGGTTGAGCAGCGCGGCGTTGATCCCGTACGAGCAGCACACGTCCAGCACCGCCGGCCTGTGCGGCCGGCCGTCGTCGAGCGCGGCCCGTTCGGCGGCGACCTGCCGGAAGACCGGCTGGGCGTGGTGCGGGATCTCGTACTCCAGCGGGGCCAGCCGCCCGAAGTACGCGCGCGGATCCGGCCGGTCGTAGATGTCGTCGAACCGCGACTTGCCGTCCCCCGTGCCCTCGGTGCCGCCAGAGCCTGACCCGGCCATGTCGTACTCCTCCTCACGGAACACGTCTGTACTCCACTTCCATCATGTCCCGCTTCCGACGGCCCGGGAGGTCTGCCGCACCCGGGGCTCGCGAGGGCACCCGATCGCTCCGGACACGGAAGCCGAACGTCCTCACGGCGGTCCGGGGGGCGGCGGGGGCGCCGACGGAAGCCGCGAGTTCCGGCGGAACCGGTCGATGTCGTGTGCGGTGATGATTCCGCTCAGCCGACCGCCGTCCATCACGAGGATCGGCAGGAGGATCCCGGTGGTGCCGAGGCGCTCCAGGACGGAGTTCAGCAGCTCGTCCGGTGCGGCGAGCGTGCATCGGGACAGCGGGGTCGCGAGGTCGCGCACCCGCAGCGACGCCCGCTTCTCGAACGGCAGGCCGGCCAGTCGGCGCAGTTGTACGACGCCACTGGGGTGGCCCTCGAAGTCGAGCAGCGGCAGCACCGAGTGCCCCGCCTGCGCGGTCACCTCGGAGAGGAAGCGGTCCACGGTCAGCCAGTCGGGGCCGGTGACCACCGGAGTGGTCATCGCCTGCCCGACCCGTACGCCCCGCAGGGCTGTGACCAGCTCGGCCCACCGGCGTTCGGCCGCCGCGGCGCCCGCCACGAACAGGCCGACGACGATCAGCCACAATCCCGCCGTCAGTCCCCGGGCGAACGCCAGCCAGCCCAGGATGGCGAGCGCCATGCCGACGACCTGGCCACCGCGTCCTGCCGCCCGCTGAGCCCGCTCGCGATCCCCCGTACGCCACCACAGCAGGGCCTGCGTCAGCCGGCCTCCGTCCAGGGGCGCGGCGGGCAGCAGGTTGAAGACGCCCAGCAACAGGTTCGTGCCACCGAGCCAGCCCAGTACGGCGACCGGGATCCGCCAGCCCAGCGTCGCCGCGACCGCGGCCGCCGCGCCGATACCGACGCCGCCGAGCAGCAGGCTGGCGAGCGGCCCGCTGGCGGCGACCAGGAAAGCCGTCCGCGGTGTCGTCGGCTGGTCCATCCGAGTGACCCCGCCCAGCGCCCACAGTGTCATGTCCTGTACGGGGATCCCCGCCCTGCGAGCCGTCAGCGCGTGCGCGGCTTCGTGCACCACCAGACTCGCCAGCAGCAGCAAGGCTCCGGCCACTCCGGCGACCGCATACACCACCGGTGCCAGGCCCGGCACGTAACCGGGCAGCGTCCGGGCCGCCAGGCCGTACGCGAGGAGCAGCATGAGCAACGGCACGCTCCAGTGCGCCCGCAGCGCCAGGCCCCGGACACTTCCGAGCCGGATCGAACCCTTCATCGCCCTCACCGCCGACGACTCCCGCCCCCGACTGCACTGCCTTTTCCCTTTCCATGGTCTGCCGTCGGCCCCGTAACAGGAAACGGTCCAGGCAACCAGGCTTGCGAGCCGGGAACGGCGGCGCCGACGTCCCAGGCGGCAGAGATCGTGCCGCGGGCCTACGGTGGTCGAAGGGAGTTCGGTGAGCCGACCGGCGTTGCGGAGGAGGCTGCGATGGAAGAGCACTTCGTCTGGGTGACGACGCGGCGCATTCGGCCGGGCACCCTGGAGGACTTCGAGAAGGAGTGGCGGCCGGAACCCGCCCCGCAGGGGCTCCGCCGCGCCTACGCCTACTGGTCCGAGGACGGACAGGAGATCACCGGGGTGTCGTTCTGGGACTCCCGGGAGACCTGCGACGCGTGGCGGTCCTCCGAGGCGGAGGCGCAACGGCGTGCCGCCATGGCACCGTACGTAGCCGAGGAACGGGAAGGCTTCTACCGCGGCCGCGAACTCGGCATCCCCCAGCGGTAGCACTGCGTCGAGCCGCTCCGGCGGCATGACGCAGTCGGCCTTCGTGCCCCCGACGCGTAGTGCCGTGAGGACCGGTGCCTCTCTCTGTCGTCTGCGGCAGGCCTCATGACGCGGCAGTGGATCAGGCGGGCCGTCCGCGAGAGACGACGGCGGGCGCGGCCGGTGTCGTCCCCCGTGCCGCCACCCCGGCCGGAGCGAGCATGGAAAAGAGGGGACATGGCACGGATCCTGGTGCAGGGCGACGACCTCGTGATGCGCCTGCCGTGGTGGGAGAAGGCCGCCGCGCGCCGCGGAGGTGTGCGCGTGCCGCTGACGGCCGTACGCCGGGTGACGGTGGAGCCCAGCTGGTGGCGGGCCCTGCGCGGAGTGGTCCTGCACGGCGTCTGGATTCCCGGCGTGCTGTGCGTCGGCACGCGGAGCCACCCCGGTGGGCAGGACTTCGTGGCGGTGCGGCCCGGCAGGCCCGTGGTGTGCGTCGAACTGCGGCCCACGGCTCCCTTCAGCCTCCTGGCCGTCTCGGTGCGGGACGACGCAGAGGTCGTGGCGGAACGGCTGCGGCGTCGCACGCCGGACAACGACGCCTCCACCCCTTGTCGGCAGCCCCTTCCGGCAGCCGAGGAGACGGAGAACTCATGGAGGGCACTGGCCAGGGAGCCACGCCGACGACGGAGGTCGTCAGTTCATGGTCGAAGTCCCCTTCCCGCTGAGTCTTGTCGTTCGATCTCGGCCCGCCGGGCCATTGCGCTGAGACAGACCTCCAGGGCAGGAGGAACTCGTCGTTCGGCAGCCCGAGCCGGCCGGCGAGCACCGGTGAATCGCGCACAGTGGCCCATCCCTCATCGAGTGGGACTCCAGGAGACGACGCCCGCGGGCCGACAATCGAAGAGGGGGCGCGGACGGCTTACTCGGTAAGTGCCGACGGAATCAAGGTGAAGAATGCCGGGAACAGGCTCATCTTCATCTGCCGCAGCACAGGCTCGATCCGCTTGCCGACCGTCCGTCGATTCGTACGCCGGACGGGCTTTTCTCGGCGCCGGTGCCTCAGATGGTTAATCGCAGGCTCTCGTCCGCGGGTGACTTCTGGCTCCGGCGGATTTCCGTCGATGTGGGAGTGTTTCCGGGAGCAGGCCCCTCGTGGGGTGGTGAGCCCCGCGCTGCAGCGGACGGAACATCGAGAATGCACTCGTCAGGCGCCTTGACAAGCCTGCGGACCACCGTCGGGCGAGCAGTGTCGAGAAACTGCCGGAAATTGGATTACCGGGTTCATTCCGCGGACCGTCTGAGATATCATTTCCAGCATGGCGAATGCTAGCCGAGGCAGAGTCGTTCCTGTCGACGTCGGGCGTTCTCGGGCAGCGACGTCGCCATGATCGGGGAAATTCTGGTCCTGGGTTTCGTGCTCAGTCTCGACAATTTCCGGGTGTCGATCGCGCTCGGCACCGTCCCCTTCGGTCTGAAGCGCGCGGTGCAGGTCGCGCTGACCTTCGGGCTGTGGGACGCGATCATGCCCCTGGTCGGGCTGTTGGTCGGTCGCCGGATCGGGGAGGCCGTCGGGGGCGTCGCCGATCTGATGGGCGCGGCCGCGCTCGGCGGGTACGGTCTCTACCTCGTCATCTCGGCCCTGCGGAACCCTGAGCCGGAGGAGCTGGACCAACCGTGGGCGCTGTTCGGCATCCCGTTGACACTGAGCCTGGACAACCTGTTCGCCGGGGCGAGCCTGGGGCTCCTCGGGCTCTCGCCGTGGTTCTCGGCCGCCGTCTTCGGCGCCATCACGGCGGTGATGTCGCTGGTCGGGCTGCGGCTCGGGCGGGCCGCGGCGCGCCTCATCCGGATCCGCTCGGACCTGCTGAGCGGGATCACCTTGATCATCGCCGCTGTGGCGCTGCCGTTGATGTTCGGCGGTTAGCCCGGTGTATGCGGGGGATCAGCGGAAGGTCGTCGGCCCGCGAGTCGGCGTTGGCGGCCTCGACCGCCCGGGTGACCAGGTCGTGGTCGGGCGACAGGTGACAGACCGGGTCGGTGCGGGCGGCGTCCCCCGTGAGCAGGAACGCCTGACAGCGGCACCCGCCGAAGTCCAGCTCCCGCCGGGGGCAGCTCCGGCAGGGCTCCGGCATCCAGTCCGTCCCCCGGAACGCGTTCATCACCGGGGACTCGGTCCAGATCCGCTCCAGCGAGTCCTCCCGCACGCTGGCCCGCGGCAACGGCAGGGAGTGGGCGGCGGGGCAGGGCAGGACGTCGCCGTTCGGCGTCACGGTCAGCTGCCGGGAGGCCCAGCCGCCCATGCAGGGCTTCGGGTAGCGGCTGTAGTAGTCGGGAATGACGTAGATGATGTCCATGCGGTCCCGCAACCGCTCGCGGGCGGCCCGCACGGCGACCTCGGCTGCCTCGAGCTGGGCCCGGCTCGGCAGCAGCGCGTCACGGTTCCGCCAGGCCCAGCCGTAGTACTGGGTGTTGGCCAGCTCCACCCGGTCGGCGCCGACCTCCTCGGCCAGCTCGAGCACGTCGGCGACGCGGTCGATGTTGAGCCGGTGCAGCACCACGTTCACGGTGAGCGGCCAGCCCAGCTCCTTGACCACGCCCATCGCCTCGATCTTGCGTCGGAAGGACGGGGTCCCGGCGATCCGGTCGGACACGGCCGGCTCGTCGGACTGGATGCTGATCTGCACGTGGTCGAGGCCGGCGGCCCGCAGCTGCTCGGCCCTCGGACGCGAGAGCCCGAGGGCGCTGGTGATGAGGTTGGTGTAGAGGCCCAGGTCGTGGGCGTCCGCCACGATCTCCACCAGGTCGCGCCGCAGCAGCGGTTCCCCGCCGGACAGGTGGCACTGCAGAACCCCCAGGTCACCGGCCTCGGCCAGCACCCGCCGCCACTCGTCGGTGGCCAGCTCGTCCTGGTAGCCGGCCATGTTCAGCGGGTTGGAGCAGTACGGGCAGGCCAGCGGGCAGCGGTAGGTGAGCTCGGCGAGCAATCCGAACGGGCTATCCATCGGCGATCTCCACGTAGCGCCGGGCGACGAGCCGGGTCAGGAACTGCCGCACCTCGTCGTCGGGGACGGTTTGGTAGCGCGCGCCCAGCTCGGCCACGATCTCGGCCACGGTGTGCCGCCCGTCGCACAGCTCGAGGATGTCCGCGCCGCTGCCGTTCAGGACCACCACCGTCTCGGGGAGCTGCAGGGTCTGGCGCTGCCTGGTCCGGCAGAAGGTCAGTCGGACATGGCGCGCCAACCGGGGCCGGTCCGAGCCGGACACCCCGACGCCGGGTCGGGTGCCGGTTCCGGTCCGGGTCGTTCCGGTCCGGGTCGTTCCGGTACGGGTCGGGTCCATGACGGTCACTCCGGGTAGGCCTGGTCGATGGCGTCCATCAGGCTCCACAGGACGTCGCACTTGAACGACAGCGCGTCGACGGCGCGAGCCTGGGACTCGGCGGAGAGGCAGTGCGCGGTGACCACCTCGAGGGCGTGCTCGCAGTCACGGGGGGCCTGCTCCAGGCGGGCGCGGAAGTAGGCGAGGCCTTCGGGGTCGATCCACGGGTACCACCGCTCGAACGCGGCCAGCCGCGCCGCCATCAGGTCGGGCGCGAACAGCTCGGTGAGCGAGGATGCCACCGCCTCCACCCACGGGCGGGTCCGGGCGAAGTTCACGTAGGCGTCGACGGCGAACCGCACCCCGGGTACCAGGTGCCGGTGGTCCCGGACCTCCTCACGGGTCAGCCCGGCGGCCTCGCCGAGGCGCAGCCACGCCTCGATGCCGCCCTCGTCGGCGGCGGTGCCGTCGTGCTCGACGATCCGTCGGATCCAGCGGCGGCGGACCTCGAGGTCGGGGCAGTTGGAGAGGATCGCGGCGTCCTTGCGGGGGATGTTCTCCTGGTAGTAGAAGCGGTTGGCCACCCAGCCCCGGATCTGCCGGCGGCTCAGTCGGCCGGCGTTCATCCGGACGTGGAACGGATGCTGGTCGTGGTACCGCCGCGAGTGGGCCCGCAACGTCTCGACGAAGGCGTCGGTACCGGTTCCCGTGGTTGTCGTCGTCACGGCTCTACACCTGGACCTCGAGGCCGTCCATGGCCACTGCCATGCCGTTCTCCTTCAAAATACGCCGCTCGGGCGCGTCCTCCAGGAGGACCGGGTTGGTGTTGTTCATGTGCACGAAGACCGTCCGCCCCACGCCCAGCGACGGGAGCTGCGCCAGGCTGCCGTCCGGGCCGTCGATGGGCAGGTGGCCCATCTCCCGGGACGTCCTGCCCGCCAGGCCGAGCCGTACGAGCTCGTCGTCGCGCCAGCAGGTCCCGTCGATCAACAGGCATGCGCAGCCCTTGATCTCCACGCGCAGCGCCGGCGTCAGCGATTGCACCCCCGGCAGGTACACCAGCGTCCCCCCGCTGCGCTCGTCGGTCAGCCGGTAGCCCACGACGCGGCCGTGGTCCACCCCGGCTCCGAACCGGTCGCGTTTGACGGTGGGCACGTCGAACGCCCGGCAGGACAGTCCGTCCGCCAGGGCGAGGTCCGCGCCGGGGCTCACCGCCCGCCACTCGACCGGGCAGTAGCGCTCGAGCGTGCGCAGGATCCCCGAGCCGACACACAGGGTCTCGCGCACCGCCGGTGTGGCGTACAGCCGCAGGGCGCGGGCCTCGCGCAGCAGGAGCAGGCCCAGCGTGTGGTCCAGCTCGGCGTCGGTGAGCAGCACCGCCTCCAGCGGCGTCGTCCGGTCGTCGTGCGGGTGCAGGCCGGGGAAGGCCTCGATCTGGGTGCGGACGTCGGGCGAGGCGTTGACGAGGAACCACCGGCGGCGGTCGGCGCTGACCGCGACCGACGACTGGGTGCGCGCGGGGCCCGCCCCGGAGCGGACCGCGGCGCACACCGGGCAGCCGCAGTTCCATTGAGGGGAGCCGCCCCCCGCCGCCGAGCCCAGCACCCGTAGCAACACGTCGGTACTCCGTTCATCGTTCATCGAAGATCCGGGTCCGTCGTCGGCCCGGCCGTCCGCGGCCGGGCCGAGCCCTCGGGCGGCGCCGGACCAGGTCCGGCGCCGCCCCGTGTCACTCGTCCTCCAACCGAGCGACGTACATGGTCACCTCGGCCGCGACTCCGATCTCGTCGAATTCGGGGGTCTCCCACACAGCGAGCTGGGACTCCATGGATTCACCTCCTCACTGTCCGCATTGCGGCAGGCTCCGCTCACGCGCTACGACGGTTCCGGGAGGGCGAAGGCGAACAGGGCGCTTCCGTGCCCCGCGCCGAGCATGCCGGGGAGGAACCCCTCGGCCCATCCGCCCCAACCGACCGGCACGGCGATGTACTGCCTGCCGTCGACCATGTAGGTGGTCGGGCTGCTGTGGTGGCCGCTTCCGCACTGGAACTGCCACAGGGTCTCCCCGGTGCGGGCGTCGAGCGCGACGAACTCCCCGGAGGGTTTACCGGCGAACACCAGGTCGCCGCCGGTGGCCAGCACCGAGGCGCACATCGGGAGTTCGTTGCGCCGGCGCCACTTCTCCTCGCCGCTCGCGTCGAACGCGCTGACGGACCCCGCCATGTCCTCGATGTCCACCTGAACGCCCGCGCCCCAGTACGGAATGCTCTCCTTGAACTCCCGGCGCCGCCGGGTGGCCGTGGCACCGGTGTCCTGGACCGGGACGTAGAAGAGCCCGGTCTTCGGGCTGTAGGCCGCGTGGGTCCATTCCTTGGCGCCGGCCGGGCCCGGGTAGAAGTGGACCGGTACTCCCTCCGCGTCCGGGTATACCTTGGCCGTCACCTGGCCGTCCCTCGTGATCGCCCCCCAGGTGATGCGGTCCACGAAGGGGGTGATCTGGACCCTCTCACCGTTCGTGCGGTCGAGGACGAAGAAGTAGCCGTTCTTGTCGAAGTGCCCGAGCAGTTTGCGCCCGTCCTGCTCGAACAGGATGCACTCGCCGATGCTGTCGTAGTCCCACACGTCGTGCGGGGTGCACTGGTAGTGCCAGCGGATCTGACCGCTGTCCACGTCGACGGCGATGACGCTGTCGGTGAAGAGGTTGTCGCCCTCGCGGACAGCTCCGTCGAAGTCGGGCGCCGGGTTGCCGGTGCCGACGTACAGCAGGTTCGTCTCCGGGTCGAAGGCGCCGGTGACCCAGGGGTTCGCTCCACCCCGTGCCCAGGCCTCGCCGTCGGCGGGCCAGGTCTCCGCACCGGGCTCCCCGGGCTTCGGCACCGTGTAGCAGCGCCACTGGTGCTCGCCGGTGTCGAGGGCGAACGCGTCGAGGTGGCCGCGTACGCCGAACTCGCCGCCGGAGCTCCCGACGATGACCATGTTCTTCACGATCAGCGGGGCGAGCGTGGCGCTCTCCCCGGCCCGGACGTCTCCGTAGGTCTTGTCCCAGACCCGCTTGCCGTTGGTGGCGTCGAGAGCGATCAGACGAGCGTTCGCCGTGACGAAGAAGACCTTCCCCTGAGCCACGGCGACCCCACGGTTCACGTTCCCGCAGCACAGGGACACGTCGAAGGGGACCGCGTGCTTGTACCGCCAGATCTCCGCACCCGTCTTCGCGTTGAGGGCCCAGACCCAGCCGTCCCAGCCGGAGAGGAACATGACCCCGTCGACGACGATCGGGGCGGCCTCGAACGAGTAGGTCGACGCGCCCGCGATCAGGCCGGTCGTGCCGGCCTGGAAGACCCATGCGGGGCCGATGCGCTTGACGTTCTCCGTGTTGATCTGGTCCAGCGGGCTGTACCGCTGCCCGTTGTAGGCGCCGTAGTAGGTGAGCCAGTTCTGGGGCTCCTCGCGGGCGTTGAGTATGCGTTCGTAGTCGACGCCGGCCACCACCGGCGGCGCGACCTCTCCCCCTGGGGTCTTGTAGTTCAGGGTCCCCTGGTCGACGGCCTCACCCGCGTCCACGTATGCGACAGTCATTGCCTCCTCCTCTCTACGGCCGAGGCTGGTCGGGGCGGTCGAGGCGGGCTTCCGGCGGAGCGTCCCCCAGGACGACGATGGCCCCGGTCAGCCCCCGGCCCTCGTCATTGCCCGTGGGCGAGCTGAACCAGTAGTAGCCCGGCCCGTCGAGGTTGAGGGTCGCCCGTCCTCGCGAATGGTTCACCAACCAGATGAACTTCCGGTCGCCGTTGCTCGGCAGGAGCGCGCAGTGCGTGTTCAGGTCGTCATTGATGAGCTCGAGCTCGATATCGCCTCCATGGGGCATGACCAGAATAGAGGGATCCCAGGTCAGCTCATCCGGGTGGATGCGAATGGTGGCCTGCATGCGGCCGTCCGGCCTCTCGGTGGCCTGCCCGATGCTCCCGATTCCCAGCACTTGGCCCAGCGTTGCTTTGTTCTGTATGTTCAACCCGATCCTGTCCAGCAGATCGGATCGCTCCTGCGCAGTCGTCATCGGGACTTCACTCTCCTCATCCCGAATTTCTGTGTCCACTTCGCATCGGCCGCACTGACGGCCGCACGTCGCAGCTGGTCGAACACCTCCGATCGGCGAAAATATTGTCCTGACCGACCTGGAAATTTTATTTTCTGCGTCGCCCGACGCCCGGCTGCAATGGGGAGTCACGGAGCGCGCTACGCCAGATGAATCACACCGAAAAAAAAGGGGGGATGAACTGGTGGTCGAAGAACACGCTACGCCGGATGGATCACACCGACAAGGGCGAGCATCGGCTCGGGTCGGCTCATGCCGTTCGTCCACCACAAGCTACCGTTCGCCCCCGATATGCCCTCGTTGGGAGGAGCCGGGCAGCACCGCGTCGCGCCGGGGCCGGCGGCAGACCCGACCGATCGTCGCCGATCGACACCGGCCGACCGGTCACCACCCTCTCCCGGCATCCGGGCCCCGATGGAGGAATCAAGCGAGGTCGTACCGATCGAGGTTCATGACCTTGTTCCACGCGGCGACGAAGTCCTGCACGAACTTCTCCCGTGCGTCGTCGCTCGCGTAGACCTCCGCGACGGCACGCAGTTCGGAGTTCGAGCTGAAGACGAGGTCGACGCGGCTGCCGGTCCACTTGACCTCGCCGGTGGCGCGGTCACGTCCCTCGAAGGTTTCCGCGGCCGCGGACGTCGGCTTCCACTCCGTGCCCGTGTCGAGCAGATTCACGAAGAAGTCGTTGGTGAGCGACCCGGGCGCCGAGGTGAGGACGCCCAGCGGCGACTGCCGGTGGTTGGCGCCCAGTACCCGCAGGCCACCCACGAGGACGGTCATCTCGGGCGCGCTCAGGTTCAGCAGGTTCGCGCGGTCGACCAGCAGGTGCTCCGACGGCAGCCGGCCGCCCTTGCCGCGGTAGTTGCGGAACCCGTCCGCGGTCGGTTCGAGCGGGGCGAAGGACTCCGCATCGGTCCACTCCTGCGTCGCGTCCGTGCGTCCCGGAGCGAAGGGGACCTGGATGTCGTGGCCGGCGGTCTTGGCGGCCTGCTCGACGGCGGCGGCTCCGCCGAGCACGATGAGGTCGGCCAGCGAGATCCTCTTGTCCCCGGCCTGGGAGGTCTGGGAGCTGTTGAAGGACTCCTGGACCCCCTCCAGGGTGCGCAGCACCTGTGCCAGCGTGTCGGGGGCGTTGACCTCCCAGCCCCGCTGCGGCTCGAGGCGGATGCGCGCGCCGTTCGCCCCGCCCCGCTTGTCGCTGACGCGGAACGTCGAGGCCGACGCCCACGCGGTCGAGACGAGCTGGGAGACCGACAGCCCGGAGGCGAGGATCCGGCTCTTGAGCGCGGCGATGTCCGCCGCCCCGACGAGTTCGTGGTCCACGGCGGGGACCGGGTCCTGCCAGCGCAGCGTCTCCCGGGGGACCAGTGGTCCGAGGTAGCGCTGGATCGGGCCCATGTCGAGGTGGGTCAGCTTGAACCAGACCCGGGCGAACGCATCCGCGAGCCGGTCCGGGTTCTCCAGGAAGCGCCGCGCGATCGGCTCGTAGACCGGGTCCGACCGCAGCGCGAGGTCCGTCGTCAGAATCGTCGGGGCGTGTGTCGTCGACGGGTCGTGGGCGTCCGGCACGGTGCCGGCCCCGCCGCCGTCCCTCGGGATCCACTGCCACAGGCCGGCGGGGCTCAGTTCCAGGTCCCACTCGTAGCCGAACAGGGTTTCGAGGAAGCTGTTGTCCCATTTCGTCGGGGTGGGTGTCCACGTACCCTCGAGCCCGCTGGAGATGGTGTCCGCGCCCTTTCCGGTGCCGTAGCTGCTCTTCCAGCCCAGGCCCTGCTCCTCGAGGGGGGCGCCCTCGGGTTCGGGGCCGAGGTGGGCGTCCGGGTCGGCCGCGCCGTGGGTCTTGCCGAACGTGTGGCCGCCCGCGATCAGCGCGACGGTCTCCTCGTCGTTCATCCCCATGCGCCGGAACGTCTCGCGGATGTCCCGGGCCGCGGTGAGCGGGTCCGGGACGGTTTTCGGTCCCTCCGGGTTGACGTAGATGAGGCCCATCTGGGCGGCGGCCAGAGGGTTCTCCAGATTCCGGACGCCGCCGTGGCGTTCGTCGCCGAGCCAGGCGTGCTCGGGACCCCAGTAGACGTCCTCGTCGGGCTCCCAGACGTCCGCCCGGCCGCCGGCGAAGCCGAAGGTCGTGAAGCCCATCGTCTCCAGGGCGCGGTTGCCCGCGAAGATCATCAGGTCGGCCCAGGAAATCTTGCGGCCGTACTTCTTCTTCACCGGCCAGAGCAGCCGGCGCGCCTTCTCGAGGTTGCGATTGTCCGGCCAGCTGTTCAGCGGCGCGAAACGCTGCATGCCGGCGCCCGCGCCACCGCGACCGTCGTCGATGCGGTACGTCCCGGCGGAATGCCACACCATCCGGATCACGAGCGGCCCGTAGTGGCCGAAGTCGGCCGGCCACCACTCCTGCGACGTCGTCAGCACCTCGTCGACGTCCCGTGCCAGGGCGTCGAGGTCGAGCGTCCGGAACTCCGCGGCGTAGTCGAAGTCCTCGCCCATGGGGTCGGCCATGGCGGGGTGTTTCCGGAGGATCCTCAGGTCGAGCTGGTTCGGCCACCAGTCGCGGTTGCTCGCGCCCCCGATCGGGTGACCGGGGTGCCCGGCCGGGGCAGAGAGGCCGAGGCCGCCCGCGCTCCCCACGTTCTTCTCGCCGCCGACGGCGTCCGGGCTGTCAGACACGGGATCTTCCTTCCGGGACAGAGGCTGTGCCGGGAAACTCAGAGGTCCAGCGCGCGACGCACGGTCGGCGCGTTTCGCCGGGAAACCGGCACCATCTCGTTCGTCCGGCCGTCCATGACCAGAGACAGCTCGCCCTTGGGTCCGCGCTCGATCTCCCGGATGCGGCTGAGGTTGACCACATACCGGCGGTGCACCCGCAGGAAGCCGACATCCGCCAGCTCACCGTCGAGCTTGTCCAGGCTCGGAGAAGCGGCCCGCAATCGCCCCTGATCGGTGGAGAGCCACACATCGTTTCCCTGCGCTTCGGCGAAGGAGACTTCCGGCAGCCGCAGCAGCACCATCCGGTTGTCGCGCGTCGCGACCAGTCGGCGCGGTTGCATCCGAGGGTGCGCGGACTCCTCCGCCTGGGGGAACCGTGCCCCGTCGGAGGCACCGAACGAGACCAGGTTCCCGATCAGGTGTCCGGAGGAGAAGACGGGTCGGATGCTGATCGTTGTCGGCTCGTCGGCGAAGTGGGCGAAGATCTGCGTCGAGCCGACCCAGTCGGGATCGTGGGCTGCCTGCCTGGTGGCGTACCGGGCGGCTGCGATCAATTCCGGCAGCCCGGCGTTCCATCTCAGCGTGGGGTCGACCGCCGGGGTCGCTGCCGGGACGCCCAGGAGCACGCTTGCCGTGTCGTCGGCTATCACCACCTGGCCCGCGGTGTCCACTGCGGCGAGCGCCGCACCGGAGCGTGTCCTGGCCCGGGTGTAGGCCGCGACCAACTCGGTGCCGCTGTCCCGGGCACGCCTCTTCATCGGGTACCGGGTCATGGTGACCGCGTTCGCCAGCCAGCTTTCCGCGGACGCGGGAAGCCGACTGCGCCAGCAGCAGATGCTCAGGACCGCGATCGGTTCCCCGGTCACCACGTCACGCACCGCGATGCCGGCGCAGGCCCAGTGGTGGAACGCCTGGCACCAGTGCTCCGCGCCCCTGATCGGCACCGGGCCGTGCGCCTCGAGCGCCGTGCCCATGCCGTTCGTGCCGACCGCGCACTCGGACCAGCAGAACCAGGGCGCCAGATGGGATTCGCCGGCTCTGGCGAGCGTGGCTTGGTCACCCCACTCGGCCAGGATCCGGCCAGTGGCATCGGCGACGGTGACGACGCCACCGAGGTTGCTCACTTCATGTGCCAGGGAGGCGGCACGAAAACCCAGCTCGGCGAATACGACATCGTGCTCGGGCGTATGGTCGGGCGTCGTGACAGCCACCGGAGCCTCCGTGAGGTGAGGGTCGACCCGGTATCGCTCCCGGCAGCGATGCCAGGAGATCGCCACCAGGGGCCGGACACCCGGGACCTGGTCCTCGCCCTGCACGAACCGTTCCCACGCCGCGAGCACGGTGCCGCCGCCCAGGTCCGCCGAGATGGGCTCGAGCCGATGTACATCCCTCATGGTTCAGAACCGCCCTTGGTCCATCCCCAACGCCCGACGGCGTGCGCGCGGTCCGCGCCGGTCGCCGCTCGTCGCGGCGGACCCGCAGTGGACCGGGCACTGCGCCGCGCGTCTTCCTGCTTCGTCACTCGTTCCGGGCTGTGTCACACACCCGGACTCCCGCACTCCCCACCCTAGGTACCGATGTCGGGCTGCGCACGTCCCGCTCCGGGCCGCGGGTGCGGGATGTCGCTTCCTGGTCGGGTCACGTCCGCGCGCGGGTGGTGCAGTGGTCAGGTCGGCCGGGGACGGCCGAAGAGCAGGTCGTAGCCCGGCGGCAACTGGAGCAGGATGCGGTTGACCAGGTCGTCGCCCGCGACGTCGGCCACCACACTGAGGGCGGCGCTGACGTCCCACGTCGCGGTCTTCTCGGTGGCGCCTTCGATCCAGGCCGCAGTCGCCCGGATGAACCGCTCCGGCGAAAGCGGTTCGTGGGCCTGGAGGGGATTGAGCAGGACCAGCGCCAGGGTTTCCGGCAGTCGGGTGGCCAGTTCGGTGCGCACATCGCCCACCAGATGGGCGCCCAGCAGGCCGAGAACGACGCGGGAGGCCCGTTCCGCCTCTTCCTGGGTGGGGTATTCGCCGCGTTCTTGGACCGCGGAGATGAACGCGTCCCAGTGCATGCGCATGATGTCCTCCGAAGGGGACCGACCGACGTCTAGCGGGGTGCTCGGGCGGGAGTCCCTGGCCCGGGTTCCCGCCCGCCTCGTACTGCGGGTTCAGCCGCTGATCTGCTGGCGCGAGGCACCGCCGCTGATGGTGATCTTGCGGGGCTTGGCCTGCTCGGCGACAGGGATGCGCAGCCGCAGCACACCGGCCTCGTAGGAGGCGTCGATGTGTTCGGTGTCCAGGGTTTCGCCGAGGAAGAGCTGGCGGCTGAAGGACCCGGTGGGTCGCTCCGCGATCACGACCTCGCTGTCCCGGCCGATGCTCGGACGGCGTTCTGCCTTGACCGTCAGCACGTTGCGCTCGATGTCCAGGTCGATCGACTCGGGGGCCACGCCCGGCAGATCCAGTTCGACGACGAAGGTGTCGCCGTCGCGGAAGGCGTCCATCGGCATGGCCGTGGGCCTCGCAGCGGTGCCGAAGACCTGCTGGGTGAGCCGGTCCAGCTCGCGGAAGGGATCGGTTCGCATGAGCATCATCGGTCACTCCTCTCCGGGACGGGATGCACATGGCGACAACACCTATATATCTCACCTCAGCAAACTTGACAAGCATCGGCTCAATGCTCTTGGGGTCGAAGCTCTTGGGGTCGAATGAAGCAGTGGTCGAGGGCGGCGACGCTGCGACAGGCGCTGTTGCCGACCGGGACGGGAAGCGCGCCGTGGGGGCGAGCCGGCCGGTGCGTCGGCGGCTCGGTACGGCCCGAACCCGAACGCCGCACCGGCCGAGCGCCCGCGAGTCGGACGTGGGATCTTCTCGTTCAGGGGATGGACCCACCTCTCCCGACACCGGCGGGGCGCCTCGGAGGAGACGGGGTGGTGGGTGCATGGGGCAACGGAGGTCATCGTGCCTGAAGGGCTGCGCCAACGGCTGATCGGCGCGTGGAAACTGGTGTCGTACCGGGAAACCCCGGTGGACGGGTCCGAGCCGTTCGAACCGCTGGGCCACGCACCGCACGGCATCATCATGTACACCCCCGACGGGTACATGTCCGCCCAGCTGTCCACGCCCGACCGCCCCGTGTTCGCCTCCGGGGACTGGTTCGACGGCACGACCGACGACTACACGGCGGAAGCGACCACCTACATCGCCTACTCGGGTCCCTTCCACGTCGATGAGGAGAACCAGACCCTCACCCACACCATGTTCGTGTCCCTGTTCCCCAACTGGACCGGTCAGACCCAGCCACGGGTGGTGAGGCTCGAGGGACAGACGTTGCACCTGAGTACCGCGTCACCCATCTCATCGAGCGGCAAGACCGTCAACTCGGCTCTCACCTGGCGCAGAGCCGAACCCAACTGACCGCACCGGCCGGGACACAGCCCGCTCCCCGGCACCGGACGGTGCGGCGCGGTCGACCAGGAGGAGGGCCCGCATGGACACACCTCGAAACGTCGTCGTGACGGCGGCAGCGAGCGGAATCGGGCTCGCGATGGCCAAGGCCTTCGCGGCCGACGGTGACCGCGTGCACATCTGCGACATCGACGAGTCGGCGCTGGAACGCGTCACCCAGGCCGATCCCCGGGTCACCGGGACGGTCTGCGACGTGTCGGACCGGCACGCTGTCGAGACCTTCGTCGAGACCGCGGTGCGCACCCTCGGGGGCATCGACGTCCTGGTCAACAACGCGGGGATCTCCGGTCCCACCGCGTCAGTGGAGGAGACGGACCCCGACCAGTGGGAGAAGGTGCTGGCCGTCAACCTCACCGGCACCTTCAACGTCACCAGGCTTTCCCTCCCCCACCTGAAGAAGTCCGCGGCCGGCGTCGTCATCATCATGTCCTCGGTCGGCGGTCGCTACGGCTACCCGAACCGCGCCCCCTACGCGACCACCAAGCGAGGACTGCTCGGTCTGACCGAGACGCTCGCCCTCGAACTCGGGGCCGACGGGATCCGCGTCAACGCCGTCGCCCCCGGTGCCGTCGCCGGTGAACGCATCCAGCGGGTCCTGCGGGGCCGAGCCGATGCCGACGGACGCAGCCTGGCGGACGTCACCGCCGACGCGCTGAGCATCCAGTCCCTCAAGTACTTCACGGACCCCGACGACATCGCCGCACTGGTGCTCTTCCTCGCCTCCGACAGCGCCAAGTCGATCACAGGGCAGACCCTCGCCGTCGACGGCGGCTCAAAAGCCGCGCAATGACACGCCATGGGGCGTGCGACCCTTCCGGGTGAAGACTCCGGAGCCCGTTGTCCAGACGCAGGACATCGACCGCCCGCCGGGCCTTTTCCGTGTTGCGGGTTGCGTTCCGGCGCGTGGTCGACGTGGTCCGTGCAGGCGCTGAGAACAGCCACCACGCTGTGCATCGGGGCGAGAGGAAACCGATGCGCCGGCTGTCACGGCAGGATCGCGATGGCGCTGGA
This sequence comes from Streptomyces sp. NPDC050388, assembly GCF_040655635.1. NCBI lineage: Bacteria > Bacillati > Actinomycetota > Actinomycetes > Kitasatosporales > Streptomycetaceae > Streptomyces > Streptomyces sp. NPDC050388. Next base: position 50,515 of record NZ_JBFAKH010000012.1, on the reverse strand, counting down.
CCAGTTCAGGCCGAGCCGTTCCTGGGACGCCATGTGCAGGAACTGGAAGGCTTCCAGCTCGCGTGCCCGGCGCAGCGGTCCCACGTCCAGGGGGCGCAGCCCCGCGGAGGAGACCAGGTCCGAGACGGTCTGTTTCGCCGCCTCGTCGTCTCCGGCGATGAAGACGTCCAGTGGTCGGCCTGCCACCTCACCCGTGGTGAGCGTCCCGGCGAAGGTGGTGTTGAAGGCCTTGACGACCCGGCTTTCCGGCACGGCGGCGGCGATCTGCTCGGCGGCGGAGGTGCCGGCGGGCACGACGAGTGAGTCGAAGGTGGCGAAATCCACCGGGTTGGAGATGTCGACGACGATCTTCCCTGCCAGGGGGCCGGCCCACGCGGCGGCGACGTCGCGTCCGGCCGGATAGGGCAGGGCGAGCACCAGGATGTCGGAGTCAGCCGCGGCATCGGCGCCGACCGCCGTGACGTCCGCTCCAGGAGCGGCCCGGCTCAAGGCGGTGGCCAGCTCCTCCGCCTTGGCCTTCCCGCGGTCGTGCAGACGGACGGAGTGCCCGCCAGCCAACGCCCGGGTGCCGATGCCGCGGGCCATGTTCCCGGCACCGACGATGGTGACGATCATGCGTTGCTCCTCGATGGACGTCACGTGCCTTCCACCCTCGCACCCCCGGACGGCCGCTGCCACCGATCGAGGTCCTTCCGGCTGGTGCCGCACGCCGCGCCGGTACCGAATGCTCCCGGGAGGGCTTCCCCACCCGCTCACCTGCCATCCGTGACGACCTCTCACCCCCCATCGGAGCAACCGTCATTCGTTCGCGAAACGGAACGCGATGTTCATTTCCCCTGTTCGAGCGCCTTTTGAAGTACGGTTAGCTTTTGCTTGCAAAGTCATTTACGGTTCAACTATCCGCACGACGCAGGAGCGAAAGGATGGTTTGTGCCATGAACGTCACCGCCGCTGTCGCCCGGGGCGAGTCGAAGCCGCTGACGATCGAGGAGCTCGAGCTGGACGACCTCCGACCGGACGAGGTCCGGGTCCGCATGGTCGCCACCGGTGTGTGCCACACGGACGCGATCGTGAGGGACCAGGTGTACCCGACCCCGCTGCCCGCCGTCCTCGGTCACGAGGGGTCCGGTGTCGTGGAGGCGGTGGGCAGTGCGGTCACCACTGTGGTGCCCGGGGACCACGTGGTCCTGTCGGCCGCCTCCTGCGGGGTCTGTGCGCAGTGCATGAGCGGGAACCCGACCTACTGCGAGAACGCCTACGAACAGTGCTTCGGCGGCCGGCGCTCCGACGGCACCACCTCCCTGTCCTCGAACGGGGAGCAGGTGTCCTCCCACTTCTTCGGCCAGTCCTCCTTCGCGACCCACGCCAACGTCGTGGAGCGCAGCGTGGTCAAGGTTCCGGCCGACGTACCGCTGGAGAAGCTCGGCCCGCTGGGCTGCGGCCTGCAGACCGGCGCCGGAGCGGTGCTCAACGAACTGCAGCCCGCCGCGGGCACGTCCCTGGTGGTCTTCGGGGCCGGAGCGGTCGGCTCGGCGGCCGTCATGGCGGCCAAGGTCGCCGGCTGCACCACGATCGTCGCCGTGGACCTGCACGACTCCCGGCTGGACCTGGCCCGGCGGATCGGCGCCACCCACACCGTCAACTCCGGCAGTGCCGACGTCGTGTCCGAGCTGAAGAGGATCACCGGCGGCAAGGGCGTGGACCACGTCGTGGACACCACCGCCGTACCGGCCCTGCTGACCCAGGCGCTGGACGCCCTGGCGATCCGGGGCGCCATCGTGCTCGTCGGAGCCGCGGCGGCCGGTACGACGGTCCCCTTCGAGATCGGCGAGTCCCTCCTGAAGGGCTGGACGTTCAAGACCGTCATCGAGGGCAGCGCGGTCCCGCAGGTCTTCATCCCCCGCCTCGTCGAGCTGTGGCAGCAGGGCCGCTTCCCCTTCGACGAGCTCGTGCAGACCTACGAACTCAAGGAGATCAACGAGGCGTTCGCCGACTCGGCCAGTGGGGCGGCGGTCAAGCCGGTCGTCGTCTTCTGACGCCGTCTGACATCTTCTGGCGCGGCCGAGGGTCGTCGAGGCCGGGGCCGGGGGCGAGTCCCGCGGGCCCCGCAGTCCGAATCTGAGGGGCGCACGAGTCGTTGAGCTCGTGCGCCCCTCAACGGCTTCTGGAACATGGCCGCTTCAAGCTCTCGGTCGCCCGGTCGAGCCGTCCGTGTTCACGCGGTCACAGTCCGTAGACTGTGGTGCGCCGGTGTGGCCGGGGGAGGACCGTGACGAGAGTGTGGGGATACGAGAGCGCCGATGAAGCCGCTGGACACCAATGCGGACCCGCGTGTGGTGGGACCGTTCGAACTGCTCGCCCGGCTTGGCGCGGGTGGCATGGGCGTCGCCTATCTGGCGCGCGAAATCCCGCTGGAGGGCCTTTCCGACGAGATGGTCGCGGCCTACCGGCTGGTCGAGCCCGATCATGATCGTGGCCGTGACGAGGTGGCCGACCCGTCGCGGCTCGTCGTGGTCAAGATGATCCAGCCGTCCCTGCTGGGCCAGCCGCAGGCCCGCGAGCGGTTCGCGCGGGAGATCGACGCCGTCCGCGCGGTGGCCGGCGACCGGGTTCCGGCGCTGCGCGCGGCGGACCCGGAGGCCGGTGAGCCGTGGTTCGCCATGGACTACATCGCCGGACCGTCGCTGCACACCCTGGTGAAGGGGGCCGGACCCCTTCCCGTCGGGCCGTGCGCGGCGCTCGGTCTGGCCCTCGTGGACGCGTTGGCGGCCATTCACGGGAGGAAGCTGCTGCACCGCGACCTCAAGCCGAGCAACGTCGTGCTCGGTCCGAACGGGCCGGTGGTGCTCGACTTCGGCCTGGCGGTGCTCGCCGAGCGCCAGTCCAGCCAGGCGCTCACCCGGACCGGCGACCGCCTGGGCACGCGCCCCTACATGCCCGTCGAGCAACTGCGCGACAGCAAGCACGTCGAGGCACCCGCCGATGTGTACGCCCTCGGCGCCACCCTCTTCTTCGCGCTGACGGGCCGGGCGCCGTATCCCTACATGCCGTTGATGGTGCCCCCGACGTGGGAAGGCGTCGATCCGGCCTTTCTGCCGCTGCTGGGCCGGGTGATCGTCGCCGAACCGCTCCGGCGTCCGGATCTCGACGGTGTGCGGGAGAGCCTGTCGACCCTGCTCACCGACGCCGGCCTGACCCTCGAACAGGCGGCGGAGCAGCTCCGGGAGCGGGTCGCCGCCGCCGACCTGACGCCGAAGCTGCCCCCCGAGGCGCTCAAGGGCCGTGCCGACCCCGTCGTACGGGAGCTGGCGCAGAAGGCGGTCGACGAGGGCGAGGCACCGGACGCCCCCTGGGCGGAGGACGACCCGGGCTTCTACGGCCTCGTGAACACGGAGGACATCGAGTGGGTGGTCGAGGGGGCGGACGGCCCCGGCGGCCACCCGCCCACGCTCCTGGACGACGGCCGGGAGCGGACGCCCACGGCGCCGACGGTCCCGCTGTCCGCGTCCGAGCGTCGGCCGGGCGATGAACCCGCTGCCGTCGGCCACCCCCTCCCGCCTCCCCGGCCCGGGGAGGCCCCGAGGGTTCCGGTGGACCTGGCAGGGCCGGTGGGTGCCGCCCCGAAGGTCGCGAGCCGTCCGGGGTGACCGGGAGGGGGCCGGAAGCCGATCAGGCACCCCGCGCACGTGAGGGCCCTGCCGGTTCCTTCGGGACGGCAGGGCCCTCACGGCCGTACGTGCCTCAGACGCTCCGCTCCGACAGGGCTGACCCAGGGCTTGAAACCCGCGCCGAACGCCTCCTGCCCCGCCCCTGTGCCTCCGATGCCCCTGACACAATCGACGCCCTCTGTCTCGCCGGCGTCGAGGAGAGTGGCCGTGGGTTGCTCCTTGCGGCGGGGCCGACCGCGAGCCGGGACTGGCATCCACGTCCGGACGGATCGGGCAAGGCGGTCCGGGCCGAGTACGCACTCACGTGGAGCGGTGCCCTCTGAGGGCATGGGGGGTGACCGTGTGCGAGTTCCACCAGAACGCCTCGAAGGTCCTCGCCGCAGCCGGACGCGGCGAGCGGATCACCGTGACCAAGAACGGGCGGCCGATGCGTTCATGTACATCTGCTACATTTGTGACATGAGTGATCCGGTGGTTGAATCCATGGCCGAGGTGCGGAGCCACCTCGCCGACGTCATCGACCGCGCCCGGCGCGAGGAGATCCCGACGATCATCACGCGACGCGGTAAGCAGGAAGCCGTTGTGATCGACATCGAGGAGTACCGGCGGCTGCGCGGGATCGCCGAGGAGGCCGAAGAGGCCTGGCTCAACCGGCTGGCCGACGAGGCCGAGTCCGAGGGGGTGGAGGGGGCGGTCTCGATCGAGGAGATGGCCGCCATGCTCCGGGACGGGCAGGACTGACCGCATGGGGTACGTCACCCGCTTCACGCCGCACGCACAGCGGGACATGCTCAAGATCCCGCGTCCGGACGCGCTGCGGATCCTGTACCGCCTCACCGAATTGCAGAAGGCCATGGATGCGGGGGACACGGCTGCATTCGAGATCAAAGCCCTGCAGGGCCACAGCGCCCGGTGGTGGCTCCGTGTCGGTGACTACCGCGTCGTCTACACCGTCGAGGACGGCCGACTGATCGTGTGGGTCATGGCCCTGGGCAATCGCCGCGACGTCTACCGGCAGGTTCCCTGACGGACGGCCGAGTACCGCACGGTTCGGCGAGCAGGTGTTTTCGCGTCTGGGGGGCCTGGGCCTGTGGCGACACCCTTGCGGAAACCGTGAAGCACTTGGCGCAGATGCCGTTCGCGAGCTGATGCCGGCATGTCGACCCCGCCGAACTCGCAGGTTCCACAGCTCACTTCACTCGCGCCGCGGATCGGGACGAGGCGAAGGTTCGGTCTGGAACGGGTCGGGGAGGTGATGGACCCGGTACGCCATTTCGTCGGGGTGCCGGGCGACCCGGGCCAGTCTCCAGGCTGCTTCGTACGACACTTGGGACTGCTGCGTGATCGGGTGACAGTCGGGGTTTATGCAGCGAGTGCTGCGTGAGGGGCCATGATGATCTCGTACTCGACGGGGGTCAATCGGCCCAGACGAATCTGGCGCCCTCGTCGATGTCCGTGCGGCGCAGCCACTTGGTCAACGAGGCCGGGTGGACCCCGAAGTCAGCGGCGACCTGTTCCAGGGTGACGCCCGGCTCGCGGTTACGCGCGACCCGCGCGACGTCCTCGCGGAACTCCTTGGGATACGGCTTGGGCATTGCTCCCTCCTTCCAGCCTGCCTGATGGCAAGCCAGGTCAGATGTCACCCAACCCTGCAGCAGTCCCGTACCGCCCAGCTGGAGCGCGCCCGACAGCGCCAGGTGGGTCTGGCTGGTGGCCGGCACGAACGTCGTCCTCACCGCGTGTGTGCTCCGCGCGGAGGTCCTCGGCCTGCGCGAGAACCGGCACGCCGGTGCACAGGGGCAGTACACCCACTCGGGTCGGCTCGTTCCGCCACCGCGGGACCCCCCGGCTCATCGGTGATCAGTCCCTCGGTCCTCGACTTCCCTAATCCGGCGAGGCTGTCAGAGTTCACCCGTGGAGCTGAGCCCCGTCGGTCCGCCGCTACCGGGCAGGCGCAGCCGCGTAATGCGCGACTGGCTGGCCGACCGTCTTCCTGACCCGCCGGTCGCTGCGGCTCTCGGGATGACTCTCGAGGAGGTCGAGCAGGGCCGTGTGGTGTTCGCACTCGTCCCCGGCGAGGAGCACTACAACCCGCTCGGCAGCGTGCACGGTGGTGTCTACGCCACCCTGCTCGACTCGGCGGCGGGCTGCGCAGTGCTGTCGATCCTGCCGAAGGGCACGCGGTACACCTCGCTCGACCTGAACGTGAAGTTTCTGCGCCCGGTCACCGTCGGCACGGTCCTCAAGGGCGGGCGGCGCACGGCGTTCGCCCAGGTCGAACTCGTCGATTCGGCGGACCGGTTGCTCGCCCACGCCACCAGCAGCTGCATGCTCTTCCCTGTCTGACCGTCCCTGCGCCCGCCGGGTCGCCGCACGCAACGTGACTCAGGTGGAGTCGGCCGTCCCCCGGCGCCGGGTCCGGGCCTTCCCCCGGTGGACCCGGCTCTCCGAGGAATCCGAAACTTTCGTTCTGACTTCACGTCATTTCTGATCTAGATTCTGAGTGATTCCTTGTGTGGGTGCTCGCCTTGCTGTGAACTCGTGTCTGAGCTGGCGATTTCTCTGCCCTCGTGGTTCTGGATGGGTGTCGAAGATTTCGAAATAATCACCGAAACTGTTGACGCCTGACGCGTGCAGGCCAACACTGGCGCCGTCGTGGAACCTCCAGGAGAGGAAACCCCCCATGAACGTGCTCGCCCGACCGAGGTGCCGCAGAAGCGGTCCCGTCGCGCTGTTCATCAGAAGTGCGTGGGCCATCGCGCTGGCCGCGCTGGCCGCGCTGCTGCTGCCGGGTACCGCCCACGCCGACACGGTCGTCACGACGAACCAGACCGGCACCGACAACGGCTACTACTACTCGTTCTGGACCGACAGCCAGGGCACCGTCTCCATGAACATGGGTTCCGGCGGCCAGTACAGCACCTCGTGGCGCAACACCGGCAACTTCGTCGCCGGCAAGGGCTGGAGCACCGGCGGGCGCCGGAGTGTGACCTACTCGGGCACCTTCAACCCGTCGGGCAACGCGTACCTGACCCTCTACGGATGGTCGACCAACCCGCTCGTGGAGTACTACATCGTCGACAACTGGGGCACCTACCGGCCCACGGGGACGTTCAAGGGCACCGTCACCAGTGACGGCGGCACGTACGACATCTACGAGACGACCCGCTACAACGCCCCCTCCATCGAAGGCACCAGGACCTTCCAGCAGTACTGGAGCGTCCGGCAGTCCAAGCGGACGGGCGGCACCATCACCACCGGCAACCACTTCGACGCGTGGGCCCGGAACGGCATGAACCTGGGCACCTTCAACTACATGATCATGGCGACCGAGGGTTACCAGAGCAGCGGCAGCTCCAACATCACGGTCGGCGGCACGGGATCCGGCGGTGGCGGCGGTGGTGGCGGGGGCGGTGGTGGTTGTGCCGCGACGTTGTCGGCCGGTCAGCAGTGGGGTGACCGGTACAACCTCAACGTCTCCGTCACCGGGTCCAGCGACTGGACGGTGACGATGAACGTGCCGTCGCCGGCGAAGGTGCTGTCCACCTGGAACGTCAGCGCGAGTTATCCCAGCGCGCAGGTGCTGACCGCCCGGCCCAACGGCAGCGGCAACAACTGGGGCGTGACCATCCAGCCCAACGGCAACTGGACCTGGCCGACGGTCTCCTGCAGCGCGGGCTGAACCGGACACGAGCAGTAAGGAGGACCCACTCGTATGCGCACCAGACTCCGTTCGTCCTTGCGTTCCCTGGTCACCGGGATGGCCGTCGCCGCGCTGGCCGCGGCGGGCACTTTCGTCGCCGATGCCGCTCCGGCACAGGCCGCCGCCTGCAACGGCTATGTCGGACTCACCTTCGACGACGGCCCGTCCAGCGGCAACACGCAGGCCCTGCTCAACGCGCTGAAGCAGAACGGGCTGCGGGCCACCATGTTCAACCAGGGCCAGTACGCGGCCCAGCATCCGTCCCTGGTCCGGGCCCAGGTCGACGCCGGCATGTGGGTCGGCAACCACAGCTACACCCACCCGCACATGACCCAGCAGAGCCAGTCGCAGATGGACTCGGAGATCTCCCGGACCCAGCAGGCCATCGCGAGCGCGGGCGGTGGTACGCCCAAGCTGTTCCGCCCGCCGTACGGCGAGACCAACTCCACGCTGCGGTCGGTCGAGGCCAAGTACGGGCTGACCGAGGTGATCTGGGACGTCGACTCACAGGACTGGAACGGCGCCAGTACCGACGCGATCGTGCAGGCTGTCTCCCGGCTGGGCAACGGGCAGGTCATCCTCATGCACGACTGGCCCGCCAACACGCTCGCGGCCGTCCCGCGCATCGCGCAGACCCTGGCGGGCAAGGGCTTGTGCTCCGGCATGATCTCGCCGCAGACCGGCCGCGCGGTCGCTCCCGACGGATCCGGCGGTGGCGGCGGTGGTGGCGGGGGTGGTGGTGGTTGTGCCGCGACGTTGTCGGCCGGTCAGCAGTGGGGTGACCGGTACAACCTCAACGTCTCCGTCACCGGATCCAGCGACTGGACGGTGACGATGAACGTGCCGTCGCCGGCGAAGGTGCTGTCCACCTGGAACGTCAGCGCGAGTTATCCCAGCGCGCAGGTGCTGACCGCCCGGCCCAACGGCAGCGGCAACAACTGGGGCGTGACCATCCAGCCCAACGGCAACTGGACCTGGCCGACGGTCTCCTGCAGTACGAACTGACCGGCACCTGTGGCGCGGCGGTCTCCGGCCGCCGCGCCACAGGCATGCGGCGCGCCCTGCCGCGGGCAGTGGTGGTGAGGAGAGCACCCGCGGTGCCCGCGGTGTGAAAAATCAGCAGACCCGGGAGTGGGCGGTGGTTTATGTTCCCTGGTGTTCGAGGGGGCCCGGCATGGCGGAGTCGAAGTGCATGGCCGTCAGTTCCTGCAATCGACAGTGAAGTGGTAGGCGCCATGAGCGACATGTGGACCGGTGAGAAGGTGCGTCTGCGAGGTGTCGAGCCTGAAGACTGGGAAGGCTTCCGTGACTTGACCCGAAACACCTTCGATGTCCGCAACGCCGACCTGGTCGAGCCTCCGCGTTCTGCTGAGAGTTTCCGTTCCTGGACCGCTGAGCGGGCTGGGCGTCCGCCGGGGGGTGACGCGTTCCGCCTGGTGGTCGAGGTGCTGGCCGACCACGCGTTCGCAGGGTCTGTCACCGTCGGAGAGACCGACAGCCGTGCGGGACGATTCAGGACGGGTATCGAGATCAGCCGCGAGCACCGCCGCAGGGGGTACGCGGCCGAGGCAACCGAACTCATCCTCACCTACATGTTCGCCGAACAGCGCCACAACAAGTGCGAGGTGGAAGTCCACGCCTTCAACGACGCCTCCCTCGCCCTCTACCGCAGGCTGGGCTTCGTCGAGGAGGGGCGGCTTCGCCAGCATGAATTCTTCGCCGGTGGCCACCACGATGTGGTGTTGCTCGGCATCACCGCCGCCGAACACTGGGCCACACACCGGCGCCCATCGGTGCGGTGATCTTCGCGTCGCCTTTCCCGCGCATGCGGCAGATCCTCATGCCCCCGGCTGGGGCCGGACCGTGAGGATCTGCTGGGCCTGGCCGACCGGGCCGTCGACGTCGTGCAGGACCGTGCTGGTGAGGCCCTGGCCGGAGGGGCCGAAGCTGACCGTGGTGTCCAGCCCCGTCCAGGCGCCTCGTGGCTGGCGGTGGAGGTGGATGGTCAGGTCGACGTTGGGGAACATCCACGCCGTGGGCGGCTGCCGGGCGGCTATGCCGTTGGCGGTGTCGACGAGGGCGAGGTACGACGCGAGGGGGCTGACGGGCTCACCGGCGACCAGGTCGAGTGGAGTGGAGAGCCAGGCGGTCGTACGTCCCGGCCGGGGCGGTGCGACCGGGCGGACGTCCAGGGAGGTGACGTAGCCGCCGGCCCAGACGTCGGACATCGGCCAGGCGGTGAGTGACTCGGGCGGGGTGAGGCGGTCGGCGGGGCCGCCCGCGACCGCGGTGGTGTCGAGGCCGGCCAGGAGCCAGGCGCGGGCCCGGACGACCGGGCGGCCGGCGATGCGTACGACCGCTTCGAGGAGTTCGATGGTCCGCCCGGGGCGGATGGTCTCCACCTGGATCTCGCACTCGTCGAGGGCGAGGCGGCCGAGGATGTCGTAGCTGATCCGGGAGAGGATCAGGCCGTTGTCCGGTCCGGCGGCCCGGTGGCGGTCGATGGCGTGGACCACGAGTCCGCCCAGCGGACTGAAGTGCTGTTCGTCCGGGTCCCAGGCCCCGCCCGCGTGTGTCGTCGGCTTGTAGCGGTGGTCGTCGATGGGCTCGAAGTAGCTGCCCCGGAGCGCGGTGGGGGCGGTGGGGGTGGACAAGGGCCGCTTCTCCTTCGGTGACACGGGTGTCGTGGGCAGCCGGAGCCGTCGTCACGTCAGCTGCCGCCCGGCACGCTACCGCCATCCGCGCGTCTCGCCACGTGAGAATGTGCACACTGCAATCATCGTGTCGGTGCGGGCGACTGCGCGGCCCGTAGGGGCGTCACCGGTGAAGCCGCGCCGCCGGCTCCCCGCACGGAAGTGACGGAGGGGGCAGGAAGCCGGCGGCGGGTATCAGGGGGTCAGCCCTTGCGCTTGGCGGGGACGGGGAAGTCCACGTGCTTGATCTTCTTCCCGGCGACGAAGTCCCAGGCCTCCACGCGCACCCGGTCCTCGAACACCTTCACCCGCAGGCCGGAGGAGTTGTTGCCCTCCAGGCGCCGGCTCTGGTGGTCGCCGTGGGGCTCGGTGGCGTTCTTGATCGCGCCCGTGTTGACCACGGGGAACCCGCGCGTGTTGCCGGTGGCCTCCGCCCGCAGCCGGCCCCACCAGTCCTCCGCCTTCAGCGACTGGTGCGTGTGGCTGGTGAACATGATGATGTTCGAGTACTTGCCCACGACCTCGGTGAACGCCTCGAGGTCGAAGTAGTCGTTCCCGTTCCAGGAGCTGTGGGTCTCCGTGACGGTGTAGGGGACCGCCTGGTGGTTGTAGAGCATGACCGGCTTGCCCTGCTTCGCCCAGTGCGCGAGACGGGAGTCCAGCCAGTTCAGCTGTTCGTCGGACAGCTTCACGTACGGCTCGACGCCCTTGCGGTCCACATCGCTGTAGTACTCGGTGTTGACCGTGATGTTGGGGATGCCGTCGATGATCTCCTCGCGCCAGACCCTGTCCTGGCCGGTGAAGTCGAGGAACCGGTTGATGTAGGCCTCGGAGCCCTCCGGGCCGAGCATCTCGTGGTTGCCGATGGTGTAGTAGTCGCGTCCGGAGGCGTGCGGGACCTCCTTGCGAGCGGCCTCGAACTCGTCGTAGAGCTCCTGCTTGCCCAGGTCGACGAAGTCGCCGTTGACGAACATGGCTCCGGCCGGGTCCGGCATGTCGTTGAGCTGCTTGACGGCGGACTTGTAGTTGTCGATGCCGCCCTGGATGTCGCTGATGACGTCGATGACGGCGGACGGCTCGCCCTCGACCTCGCCCATGGGCAGCGACACCCGGGCGTTGTCGATGGCCCAGAACCAGTCGTTGTGGCCGTTCTTGTAGCTCCAGGTGAAGATGGCCTTGCGAGCCCCCTCGGGCACGTCGACGGTGATCGCCTCGTGGGAGCTGAGCTTGTCGGCGTCGTAGCGCCGCAGCTCCACCGGCTTGCCGCCGTCGAAGGAGACGCTCACGGTGGCGTGCTGCGGAGCGTCACCCTGTCGGTAGTGGGAGTCGAAGCCGAGGACGATCCGGTCGTGCTTCTTGACGTCGACGGCCGGGGACTTCAGCGCGGTGTTCAGCCGGTCGGTGTCGTTGAGGCGCTGGTGTTGGCTCTCGACGACGGCGAGCTTGTCGTGCGCCCGGGTGAAGTAGTGGCGCTTGTCGGTGCCCACCGCCCAGGTCCAGTCACGGATGTCGGTGATCGCCCAGCCCGCCCAGCGGGCCTCGCCGGTGGTGAATCCGGCGTTCTCCTTGGACCAGCCCTCGGGGAGCGTGTGCGTGAAGTCCGTGGGTGTGGGCACCGAGTCGAAGTCCTCGCTCCACAGAACGGTCTCGGTGAGTGCCTGGTCGACGTACGACTTGCCGGCCTTGCTCTGCCGGGCGACGCGGTCCGAACCCTGGGCGGCTGAGATGCCGGACATCCCCGCGGCGGTGATGCCGAGGGTGACGGCCAGGGCGCAGGTGAGGACGGTGACGGACTTTCTCGCGGGGAGTGCCATGGGGCTTACCTCGTCTCGGGCAGAAATGGTGACGATCTGCACGATGCCCCGACAAGATGATCACAAGAGGTCCGGCGCCGGGTCTCCGAGTGAATAACCGGAATTTCGCATTCCGGAAGCGGAGCCCCGACCCGTGCGGAGCGTCAGCGGCGGACCACGTGCAGGTCGGCCTCGATCCGGGCCACGGTCGCCAGGAGGGCGGGCAGCAGGTCGCGACGCACCGAGTCGACGGAGTTGCGGCTCGCGTGCACGGGGATGTTGACGGCGGCGACGACGGTGCCGTCCCCGTCGCGGACCGGGGCGGCCACGGTGCGCAGACCCACCTCGAGCTCCTGGTCCATGATGGCGTACCCCTGTTTGCGGACCCGCTGGAGTTCGGCGCGCAGCTGCGGCGGGGAGACGATGGTGCGGGGGGTCAGCGGGCGCAGCTCGCACCTGGCGAGGTGCCGGTCGAGCTGCTCGTCCGGGAGGTGGGCGAGCAACACCCGCCCGACCGAGGTGACATGGGCGGGGAAGCGGGTGCCGACGGTGATGGTGGCGGTCATGATGCGCGTGGTGGGCACGCGGCTGACGTAGACGATGTCGTCGCCGTCGAGCACGCAGAGGGAGGAGGACTCGCGGACCTCGGCGACCAGTTCCTCGAGGTGGGGCTCGGCGATGTCGGGCAGCGAGGAGCCGGCGAGATACGCGTAGCCGAGTTCCAGGACGCGCGGGGTGAGGCGGAACAGCCTCCCGTCGGTGGTGACGTAGCCGAGGTCGGCGAGGGTGAGCAGAAAGCGCCGGGCAGCCGCGCGGGTCAGGTCGCAGATGCGGGCGACGTCGCTGAGGGTCAGTTCGCGACGCTCGCCGTCGAAGGCGCGGATGACGGCGAGTCCGCGCTCCAGGGACTGTACGAAATGGGCTTCCCGTTCCTGACCACCCATCGGCGACCTCCCCGTTTGCGTGCCGAACGTCGGTGCGGTGGCAGAACGCTATGGCGGCGGCCGGTGGCCGTCAACTGGCTCCGGACGGCGTTTCCAGCAGATTGTGCCGGTCGAAGATCGCCCATTTCAGGGGTGGTTCAAGGTTGTTGAAAGTTGACCTTGTCAGGGGGTTGACCCGTCATGGGACGAACCATAGGTTCCCCGCAAGAACTTTCGTTCGGTCCGCGCACACACGTCTGCGCACACATCGAGAAGTGCATCTTTTGGGGAGGCCTTGTGCGTCGTCTGTCAGCCGGAGTCGCTGCCGTCGCGCTGCTCACGCTCACCGCGACCGCTTGTGGTTCGTCCGAATCCGGGTCCTCCGGCAAGTCGTCCGACGGCACCACCGCCGTGAAGGTCGGCGTGATCCCCATCGTCGACGTGGCCCCGATCTACCTCGGTGAGAAGCAGGGCTTCTACAAGAAGCGCGGTCTCGACCTCACGCTGGAGTCCGGCCAGGGCGGCGCCGCGATCGTGCCGGGCGTGGCCAGCGGCCAGTTCCAGTTCGGGTTCAGCAACACCACCTCGCTCCTGATCGCCCAGAGCCAGAACGTGCCGGTGCGGGCGGTCGCCAACGGCGTCGCCTCGACCGGGAAGGAGAACGCCGACGTCGGCGGCGTCGTCGTCAAGGGCGACAGCCCGATCAAGTCGGCGAAGGACCTGGCCGGCAAGAAGGTCGCGGTCAACACGCTGAAGAACATCGGCGACACCTCCGTACGGGAATCCGTGCGCAAGGCCGGCGGCGACCCCGAGAAGGTCCAGTTCGTGGAGCTCGCCTTCGACCAGATGCCCGCCGCGCTGCAGGCCGGACAGATCGACGCCGCCTGGGTCGTCGAGCCCTCCCTCGCCGTCGTCAAGGGCCAGGGCGGCCGGGTCGTCGCCTCCAACTTCGTCGACGTCTCGCCCGACCTCACCATCGCCCTCTACTTCACCTCCGACAAGCTGGCCCAGCAGGACCCGGAACTGGTGAAGAAGTTCGCCGAGGCGACCCGCGAATCCCTCACCTACGCCAACAACCACCCCGACGAGGTCCGCGAGATCCTCTCCACCTACACCAAGATCCCCGAGAAGACGCTGAAGGAGATGACGCTCCCCAGCTGGCCCGAGGAGCCGAACCGCGCCTCCATTGAGCGGCTGGGCGAACTCGGCCAGAAGGACGGCCTGTTCGAGAAGGCCCCCGACCTGGACAAGCTGCTGCCGTGACACAGGAAACCGTGACACGGACAGCCGTGAAGACCGACGCCCCGGGCGCCCGCCGCCCGGGGCCGGGCAACGCCCTGCTGGGCCTCGCCGGCCTCGGCGGCTTCCTCGGGCTGGTCGAGGCGGTGCCCCGGCTCGGTCTGGTGTCCCCCGACTACCTGCCGCCCACCAGCACGATCGCCGCCGCCCTCGCGGAGGAGGTCTCCGACACCGCCTTCTGGGTGGCGCTCGGCGACACCCTCACCGGCTGGGCGCTCGGACTGCTCATCGCCACCGTCGCGGGCATCGCCGCCGGCGTGCTGATCACCGTGGTCCCGTACCTGCGCGAGGCGACGGCCAGCACCGTCGAATTCCTGCGGCCGATCCCCTCGGTGGCGCTGATCCCCCTCGCCGTCCTGCTCTTCGGCACCGATCTGCGCTCCACGCTGCTGCTGGTCGTCTACGCCGCCTTCTGGCAGGTCCTCGTCCAGGTCCTCTACGGGGTCCAGGACCTGGACCCCGTCGCGGAGGAGACCGCCCGCTCCTACGGCCTGGGGACCTGGGCCCGGATCCGCCACGTGCTGTGGCCGACCGCCCTGCCGTACGTCATGACCGGCGTCCGGCTCGCCGCGGCCGTCGCCCTCGTGCTCGCGATCACCGCCGAACTCATCATCGGCACGCCCGGACTGGGCTCCCGCATCGCCGTCGCGCAGACCTCCCACGCCGTCCCCGACATGTACGCGCTGGTCGCCGTCACCGGACTGGTCGGCGTCCTGATCAACCTGGGCGCACGTGCCGTCGAGCGCCGCTCGCTGGCCTGGCACCAGTCCGTCCGGGGCGAGGTGACCCCATGAAACGCCTGAGCCTGCGCACCGCGGCCCTGCGGCTGCTGCTCGCCGTCGGCCTGCCCGTCCTCCTCGCGACCGCCTGGTGGTTCGCCTCCGCCGGCAGCACCGACGTCTACTGGCCGCCGCTGAGCACCATCCTGGAGACCGGGCGCGAGGTGTGGACCGCCGAGCGCATCGCCGCGGACGTGGTGCCCAGCGTCACCCGGCTGCTCCTCGGCTACGCCGGCGCGGCCGTCCTCGGCGTGGCACTCGGCATCGTCATCGGCTCCTTCCCGCGCGTACGGGCCACCACCGAACCGGTGCTGGAGTTCCTGCGCGCCGTGCCGCCGCCCGTCCTGGTGCCCGTCATCATGCTCTTCGCCGGGATCGGCGACACCATGAAGATCGTCGTCATCGTCTCCGGATGCGTCTGGCCGGTGCTGCTCAACACCGTCGAGGGCGTACGGGCCATCGACAGCGTGCTGGCCGACACGGCCCGGTCCTACGGCATCGAGGGCCGTGCGCGCCTCGGCCACCTGGTCCTGCGCTCCGCCAGTCCGCAGATCTTCGCGGGCCTGCGGCAGGCGCTGTCGATCGGCGTCATCCTGATGGTCATCAGCGAGATGTTCGCGGCCAGCAACGGACTCGGCTTCGCCGTCGTCCAGTTCCAGCGCAGCTTCGCCATCCCGGGCATGTGGAGCGGCATCCTGCTGCTCGGACTGCTCGGCGTGCTGCTCGCCCTGGTGTTCCAGGTGGTCGAACGCCGGGCCCTGGCCTGGTACCACGGTCTGCGCCGGTCCCGGAGGGCGTCATGAGCAAGGAAAGCGGCGTGAACGCCGGAAAGGGACAGCACATGCTCGACGTAAGAGGCCTGCGGAAGGTCTACGAGGGACACGGCCGGCACGTCGAAGCGGTGCGCGACCTCACCTTCTCCCTCGACGCCGGCGAACTGGTCTGCCTCGTCGGCCCGTCCGGCTGCGGCAAGACGACGCTCCTGAAGTGCATCGCCGGCCTGCTCGAACCCACCTCCGGGGAAGTCCTGCTCCAGGGCAGCCGGATCACCGGCCCACCGCCCGGCATGGCCGTCGTGTTCCAGGAGTACGGCCGCAGCCTCTTCCCGTGGCTGCGGGTGCGCGACAACGTCGAGCTGCCGCTGCGCCAGAAGAAGCACCTGACGAAGGCCCGCCGCCGTGAGCTGGTCGAGCACGCCCTGCACGCCGTCGGTCTCGGCGACGCCGCGGGCGCGTACCCCTGGCAGCTCTCCGGCGGCATGCAGCAGCGCGTCGCCATCGCGCGGGCCGTCGCCTACGAGCCCGAAGTGCTGCTGATGGACGAACCGTTCGCGGCCGTCGACGCCCAGACCCGCGCCGACCTCGAGGACCTGATCCGGCGGCTGTGGCAGGAGCTCGGGGTGACCGTCCTCTTCGTCACCCACGACATCGACGAAGCCGTCTACCTGGGCGAGCGGGTCGTCGTCCTGTCGTCGTCCCCGACGGTGGTCCAGGAACAGCTGACGATCGACCTCCCGGCCGAACGCGACCAGCTGCACACCCGGGCGGACCCGCGCTTCACGGAACTCCGGACGCGGGTGTACGAGCAGATCCAGGCGGCGAAACGGGCGACGGGCGCCGTACCGCCCCAGAAGACGGACGAGGCCGTGGCCCCCGCGCCGCCCACCCCCACACTGGACAAGAAGCCCTGACCACCCCCGCCCCCGACGGCCGGTCCCCGGGCTCCGGCAACACCCCGGAGCCCGGCCCGACGCCACCTCGTCCAACGGCTCGCCGGAACCGCCCGCGCCCCGAAGGACTCGGGCGTCTGCACCACGTCGG
Organism: Streptomyces sp. NPDC050388; assembly: GCF_040655635.1. NCBI lineage: Bacteria > Bacillati > Actinomycetota > Actinomycetes > Kitasatosporales > Streptomycetaceae > Streptomyces > Streptomyces sp. NPDC050388. Next base: position 33,837 of record NZ_JBFAKH010000012.1, on the reverse strand, counting down.
GCGACTCCGGAGGGCCGACGTGCACCGTCGACAGCGATGGACGCGCCGTCGCCAAGGGGGATCATCTCCGGTGGCGAGGAGGCGGAAGTGACAACAGCGGTGGGTTCTTCGACCCGTGCCGCCTCATGTTCACCGACGTCGGGTCGGTCGACAGCGCCCTCCCCGGCACCGTGGCGAGGTCCTGACATGCGACGCATCCTGCTCACCCTCGGCGCGGCGGCGGCTCTGACCGGCTGCTCGGTCTTCGGCCAGGAACCCCTGTGCACCCAGGCGGACATGGACTCGGAGGTCTCCGTGGTGTGGCGGCCCGCCGACTTCGGCGGCACGGACGCGGCGGTGATCCGCGTGTGCGTGGAGGACAGGTGCAAGGAGCGGAAGTCCGGCGACGCGGACAGCCCGATCGCGGGGGTGTCGGTCCGTCTTCCGGACGACATCGGCGCCGTCACCGTCCCGGTGCGGCTGAAGGTGACGGCGGCGCGGGACGACCGGGTCGTCGTGGACGACAGCCGCCGCGCACGGTTGACGGAGCAGCACCCCAACGGCGCTTCGTGTTCGCCCGTGGCATGGACGGCGACCTTCCGCGCCGACCCCGCCAAGGGGCTCACCTCACCCGAGGGCCTGTCCCTGCGCTGAGGTGACCAAGCCCTGATCCGGGCGAGCAGGGTCGGGCCCTCGTCCCTTCCTCCGGGTGTGAGGGCCCGACCGGCGTGTCGGAGACTGTGCCGACCCCGGGAGAAAGAAACTCCGATGCCCGCCCGCCCCGTGATCACCCGCGTCGGCCTCGCCGTCGGAACGACCGGCTCGTGAGCACCCGTCGGCGGATCGCCGTGGGACGGGCCGTGCTGTGCCTGGCCAGTCTCGCCGCCACTTCCGCACTCAGCGCCGAGCCGTCCACAAGCGCAACGGAGTTCGCCGCAGGGGAGGCGATGCCGACCGACATGTACGTTGTCGACTGTCAGGAGGTCGCCGACGAGATCGAGCAGGCCCGCGCCGAGGCCGAGCGCGAGCAGCGGGAGGCGCTCGATTCGTCCGCGGCCCCTGCGAACCCGAGGCTGGTCGTCACGTACCGGGCGGTTCCGATTGGTCTGACCGTAGCCGTAAGTGTTGGAGTCGGCGGCAATCTTGCAGCCATTGGCCGGGCTGCCCCGCCGGGCCGAGAGGCCGCTGTTCGGCCGTGCAAACACGCCCTGTTGGCCTGACCGAGGGGGCCGGCCAAGTCCTGGGGTGCGCCGACTAATGCGTCGCGGGCGTCCGGCGCCGCGATTTATGGTGATCGGATGCTGAAGTTCACCGATGTCATCCTCGACTGCCCGGACCCCTGGAAGCTGGCCGAGTTCTACGCCGAGCTGCTGAGCTGGGAGATCAACACCGACATCAGCACCAAGGACTGGGTCAACCTGCGCAACGACGGCGTCGAGCTGTCGTTCCAGCGGGTGGAGAACTACCAGCGGCCCGACTGGCCGGGCCAGGAACATCCGCAGCAGTTCCACCTCGACTTCGAAGTGGACGAGTTCGAGCCCGAGCACCGCCGGGTGATCAAACTGGGCGCCACCTTCCAGAAGAGCTTCGTCGGCGAGTCCGGCTACGGCTGGCAGGTCTACACCGACCCAGCCGGGCACCCGTTCTGCCTCTGTCGCAACCGTCCCCAGTCCTGACCTCACCCGACGAGAAACCGCCCCGGCTCCGAACGAAGCCAGGGCGGTCGGGCGGTTGGAGACGTCAACCGTTGTGATCCTGCTGCTCATCCTCGGGCGTCCGCCCGTGAGGGTCCGGCGCGACAAGGCCAGCGACCCCGACGCGATGCCGTCCGCTTCAAAGCACCGAGGTCAGAGCACCGGCCGCACTCTCCGCAAGGCGGAGACGCCCCTCCTCACGTGTCGTCACCACCGCATGGGGGACAGGCCCGAACGAGGGCCGGCACGCCGCGTGACCAGGGCCGGATGATTCATCGGCACCCGCAGGGCCCCACGACGTCCGTGGCGGAGGGAGACGGTTCCAGAACGACGGACGAGGCGGTCCGGCGCATCACTCGTGCTTCGCGGCGGGGGAGCCGGCGATCCGGTTGCGGGGCATCCAGGGCGGAGTAGCCTGAAATTTAACGACACTACCTGATTCTGGAGGTAGGCGATGTTTCTCCGACTGCTGCGGCGCCGTATGCCGTACGGGCTCGTCCTTCTCGGCAACGGCCGTCTGATCCGGGGCTTCAGCGGAGCCTTCTACGACGGTCACGGATACCACTCCTGACACCACCGTGCCCACGTCGGGCCGGGTCCGTCGCGGGGGCGGTGTCAGGCCGACCTTGGAGGATGTGCGGTGGCAGAGGACGTGGCAGAGGACACCGATGCCCTGGCGGCCATGGTGCGGATCCTGTCACCGCATTGCCGTGTCACCAGAATGTCCGACGGGGCGCTGATCGCGGACTGGCGGCGGACGCGCTTTCTCGGAGTGGCGACGGCGGACATCCGGAAGTTCGCTGATGAAGTCTCCGAGGAACGCGCCGAAATCGTCACCGGTCTCATCCGCGCCGGATGCGCGACGGCCCGGCGGAGGCAGCAGTCGGACGTCGCGATCGGGCTCTGGCTGCGCGGAGTGCACCTGCTGATCCGAACCGTGGGATTCGGACGCGCCCTTCGGCTCCTGTCCTTGGCAGCCCCGGATTACGCCCGCGCGGACCCCGCTGCCACGGAGGACGTCGAACGGCTGAAACGGGCGGTGCAATCACACGGTCGCAGAAGCTGGTTCGTCAACGGCGACTGCAAGGCCGAGGCCGTGACGGCTTTCGTCCTGCTGCGGCGGCGCGGCTTGAAGGCCGTACTTCACGTCGGTGTGCGCGAGCACCCGTTCGCCCTGCACGCCTGGACGTCTTCGGCCGGCCTGTGCGTCCCCGACGCCGATCCGCGCGGGCACGCGTTCGCGCCGGTCCTCTCGGTCGGCGGCGGAGGGCAGTGACGTGGAAGCACTCCGCCTCGAGTGGGACGGAGGCGTCCCGAAGCTCTGGGCAGACGGAACCATGGCGCGGCAGGGGCTCGTGACGGCGATTTCCTCACGGGCCGGGACCGCGGTGGTCGCCGGCTGGGTCGGCTCCGTCCGTGGGCGCGTGGCGGGAGTGCGCGGCCTCCTCGACGACTGGGGCCGGCCGCAAGCGGCTCCGCCTCTGCCGACCGGTGACTACGCGGCCGTCCTGGTGTGCCGCGACCGCATCCTGCTGATGCGGGACGAGCAGGCACGCATCCCGCTGTTCTTCGGGGAGTCCGGTGGTCGTGTCACCGCGGTGAGCACCTCGGCACGCCACCTGGGCGGCGGAGCGGAGCCGGAACGGCGCTACTTCTGCCGGTACCTGACCGGGAACATGGCGCAACCCCACTCGGAACTCACCCCCTTCGCCGGGGTGCACCGCGTACTCGGCGGCGAGGTGGTGGAACTCTCGATCACGGGGCAGACGCGCGGTCGGGTGCTGCGCCACGTCCGTCAGGCCCACGATCCGCCGGTACGGGCAGCGGACGGACCCGGCCTCGGCGGAGCCGCGAAGGACCTGCGCCTCGCACTGGAGAACGCCGTCGGGCGCCGTGTGGGCAGGAGGACGGCATGCCATGTTTCCGGCGGCACCGACTCCACCAGCATCGCGCTGCTCGCGGCACGTCTGCCGGCCGCGGGACAAGGCGACCCCGGGGACCTCGTCCTGCTCGCCGGGCGCTTCGGAAGGGGAGAGCTCGCTGCCGAACAGCCTTACGTGGACGAGGCGATGGCGGAGATCCGCCGGCACGCGCCCGCGGCCCGCCCGGTGATCCTCGATGTCGACGACGTGGCCGACTTCGACGACTTCCAGCACCACGCGGGAGACCCGGACGAGCCTCATGCGCACGCCTTCCGCGCCCCGTTCTGGAGCAGGCTCCATGCCGCCGCGGCGGATCTGGGCTGCGACACCCTCCTGACCGGCTGCGGGGCCGACCCGATCGTGGACGCCAACCCGTTCCACCTGCACAGGCTGGCCCGCACGGGACGGTTCCGGCAGATGACGAGGCAGGCACGTGACTGGGCCGCGGGCAGCGAGCGGGGAGTGTGGGACATCGTCTCCGCCCACGTGGTGCAGCCGGCTCTTCCACTGGCCGCCGAACGGATCACAGCGCTCGCCCGCCGCCGCGGAACGGTGCTCGGCGGCCTCGGTGACTTCGCCCGCCCCCGATGGCTGCGTTCCGGATTCGCGCGGGCTCACGGCTACCGTGCGGCCAGTACCGCGGAGAGCCGCTTCGTGTTCGGGCGCAAGCCCGAGCAGTCCCTCTACGAGGCCGCCAACTACATCGCCGCTCCCGACCCGCTGTCCTGGCGCCGTGCACGGCAGGACGGATTCTTCCTCTCGCACCCCTTCCTCGACCCGGAGGTCATCGCCACGATGCGCCGCCTCCCCGCCGAGGCCGCGTTCCGACCGGGCCGTCCGAAGGCGGTACTGCGCGAGGCGATGGCGGATCTGCTGCCGCCCCGGATCGACGGCCGGGTCGTCAATGTCCCCTTCAACCAGCTCTACGCCCGCGGCCTGCGGACACACGGCGACGAACTCATCGACCTCTGCCGTTCCGCGAGGCATCCGCTGATCGCGGAGATGTTCGACGTCGAGATCCTGTGCCGGGCAGTGAGGGAGGCGCAGTTCGGCATGGGGGACTCCCATTCCTGGGACCGCGTGAACAGTTCCCTCGCCCTCGTGGCGTGGCTGGAGCGAGGGGACCGGCGTTCCCGCGCGCGCCGTGCGGCCATGCCGGTCATCCCTGGTTCTTGATGTCCCAGAGAGTCCGTTTGATCGGACCCGTTTCGGCGGTGACCAAGCCGTACCGGGTCGTCGTCTCGAGATTTTCCGCTATGGATGCTTGGCGGTTTTCTTCGCCGTTTCGCGTGATGGATGCCAACAGGAATGCGCCATGCGCGCCGAACTGCCAGTAGACAGAGGCGTAGCGGGGGTCCATCGTGTGCCGGTCGATCGCATTGTTTTCGTACACCCGGCCGCGGTAGGCGACGGAGTCGAGGTTCTTGTCCTTCTTGATCCACTGGGGAACCTTGCCCCCACCCCAGGAATACCCCTCCAGACTGACCTGCTCCAGGCTGAGCCGGTCCTTGCGCGCCAATTGCGCGGAGGCGTAGAGCGCCAACTGGTCATACGGCGTGTCGATGGGAAGTTGCACAACGGTTTGGGTGACGAACTCGTCGTTTGCCTCGACCCAGTTCCCGAAAGGCATCCATGGCTGCGCCGACACCAACTGGCCGGGCTGGTAGACCTCCTTTCGGGAGAGCGGGTGTTGCACCTGGAAGTCACGGAACGTCTTGGCGTCCGCACGCCACTGCTCGCGAGGCCGGTCCGTCCGGCTGAGCGACACCTGTTCGCCCATGGCGTGGAATTCGGTACCGAGCACGTAAAAGCCCATATCGCTGTGGTTCTCGATCCTGATGTCGACCGGTATGACGAATTTCTTACGGTCCTTGCTCAGTACAGGATCTCCCACGGCGATATTGACGAGGGGTCTGGCGCCGTGCTGGGACGGCTGGTAGAGGTGCTGGTAGCCGAAATTGGCCATCGCGAGAGCCGCGGAGACGATCACTGCCGCGGCCACCCGCTTCGGAGAGGGGATCACGACCGATGTCCGCCACACCGTGAAGACGGCCCCTGCGGAACCCGCCGTGAGCAGGCTGAACAGCACCCGGTAAAGCGTGGAATCGCCGTCTCTGAAGGTCTCGAGCAGCAGCATGGTGTTGGTCAGCAATGCCGCGACCGCGCCGATCAGCGCGACTATCCCGGAATAGGGGAAGATGTTCCGGCCCCAGTGGTCCACGACCGCGGCAGCGCCCAACAACGAGAGGGCCGAGACCACGATGAGGAGGGCACCGGTGATGCGCCCCGTGTAGGTCAGGGCCTGGCTGAGGTCTTCGAGGCCCCACCAACCCAGCAGCAGCGCCGTCGGGAGGAGGACCAGCAGGATCAACGCCATGGCAGCCGGTGACTTGCTGGTGCTCGTCGTGATCAGCAGCGCCCGCAGGCGCGAGCCGACGCCGGCCCCGGGGGGAGCCCTCACGTGATCACCTCCTGACGCCGCAGGCCGTCCACCAGGCGCTGACGGTGACCGCGACCGGAACACACCCTCGAGCCGACCGCGAAGAATCCCGCCGGTAGGCACCGGCCCACACCAACTGGACCCACGGGGTTCTCCTTCGACTTCGACCGTCACTGCGGCACCGCACGGGTGAAGCGCCGTCCGGCGAGCCCCTGCCGGCTTCCCGCGGCACGCACCTCGCGGTGGCGCCGCGGAGCATCCGCTCCGCGCAGCGGACCAGGAGACCTGGTGCTGAGTCGGGACTCGAGCACCATCGTCCGTGTCGATCATTCGGATCACCATCCGGACACCTCCGGACGGCCTACACGGATGAGCCCCTTCGGGCTTCGGACAGGAGGTTCGCCCTCGTCGACGCTGCGGCGCACGAGGAACTCGTGCCGGTCCTCGTCGACGGGGGTGAGCGTCCGCTCGATCGTGATCTTGTTGCTGCTCAGCTCCTTGCGCCGACGCATGACGCGCAGGTGGCCGGGGACCGCTCCGGCGTGGTCCCTCGCGGTCGGCAGCCACACCGCCCTCCCGCCGGCCAGTGGCTGCGCTCGTCCCGGCACCGGCCCCCAGGGCCTTCGGCACTCGTTCTGGTGAACCGTGATCGTTCACCGGTTCCCTCACGTTCCGCGTCCTACGTCGGCGCTGGGTGAGGCCGACCCCCGGGCCGACCCGGCGGTCAGGCGTCCACCCGGTCCGCCTTGTAGAAGGGGGCCCGACAGCCGACCGGGGGCGGGGCGCGCTCCGGGTCCTCCAGGTGGGCGAGGAGGTCGAGGGAGCCCTGTTCGGTCTGACCGTCCCGTACGTGTTGAAGTCGCCCGCGATCCTACGGTCGTTGGCGTCGAAGGGTGAAGCGACCTCTCAGGTCCCGACCGGCCCCCGGCCCGGGTGGTGCCTGTGTTGCCCCGGGTGAGGGGCCGGCCGCCCGCCGGCTCAGTGCCGGGCACCCCCGTCGGCGCCCAGCGAGCGTTCGGCGACTCCCGCCAGATGCCGGGCGAAGACCTCACGGGCGTCGGGCGTGAGACCGCGCAGCGCCACCAGGGCGGTGAGCGCGACATCGCACAACTCCGCCTGAACGTCGTCCCATCCGTGGGTGGTGCCCTTGCGCGGGTTCTGGCCGGTCGCGCCGATCACCGCCTGGGCGACCTCGCCGACCTCCTCGGACAGCTTCAGGACGCGCAGCAGCAGACCCTCCCGGCCGTCGACCGCGCGGTTGGCGTCCAGCCAGGCGTGCAAGGCGTCCACGGAGTCCCAGAGACCTGCGGGGGAGAGGGCGGGGTCGGGGGACACGGAGAGGTTCGTGCTCGGATCGCTCATGCGCAGACCCTGGCACAGACCACGGACAGTGCCCGGCGGTCCTCCGCACGGGCCCGGCGGAGTCGTGGGTCTCCTTCAGCCGCGCCGGCCGTCGTCCGCTTCCCTCCGGGGGACGGCCGGGGCCCCGCCGGGGCCGTCGGCCGCGTCGCGGGGCAGGCCGATGGCGAGGAGCGCGACGTCGTCGTCGAGGTGCTCCGCGGTGTACCGGTACAGGTCGGCGAGCAGGGCGTCCAGCACGCGGTCCGGGTCCGGCGGGAGGGGGCGGGACAGCCGCGGGACGGGGTCGTAGAAGACCCCGCGGTGGTCGCGGGCCTCGACGACACCGTCGGTGAACAGCACCAGGACCGCCCCCTCGGGCAGGGCGTACTGGTCGACGGGGACGTCCGGGAGGACGTCCGGGGTGCCGAGGCCGGCCAGTCCCAGCGGCAGTGAAGGCGTGCCCGGCTCCAGCGGGCGGGCCCGGCCGCGGTGGACCAGCAACGGCGCCGGGTGCCCCCGGTTGGCCATGCGCAGGGTGGAACCGTCGGCGGACAACTCGGCGATGACGGCGGTGACGAACGTCTCGAGTCCTGCCCCGCCCTCGGCGACGTGGGCCTCCTGCACCCGCTCCTCCAGCCAGCGGACCACACCGGACAGGTCCGGAGCGCGAAGGGTGGCCTCGTGGAAGGTGCCCAGCAGCGCGTTGACGGTTCGGACCGCGCCCAGGCCCTTGCCCCGGACGTCGGCGATCATCAGCCGGATGCCATGGGGTGTGGAGTGGATCGCGTACAGGTCGCCCCCGATGGCGGCTTCCCGCGCGGCGGCCTCGTACCGGACGGCCACGGCCAGCGGCCCGATCCGTCCGGGCGGGGAGGGGAGCACCGCGCGCTGGACGGCCTCGGCGACCTCGCGGGCGTTCTTCAACTGCCGCCGCTCACGGGCCAGCAGCCGGTTGACGACCACGGCCAGGAAGGTCAGGGTGACGAAGGTGGAGAACGGGACGATGTCGTCGACGCCGAACGGCAGCCTGCCTCTCACCAGCGGCAGGAGTACCGCGGCGAGGAGCGCCGCCCCGCCGGTGGCGATCGTCCCGGCCAGGGAGAGCCAGGGCGCGACCAGCACGGGGGCGGCCGCCAGCAGGGGGAACACCCTCATGCCCCGCGGGGTGAGGAGGTCGAGGACGAACACGCCGAGGATCAGCGCGGCGGGCAGCCATCGGAACCACCGCCTTTCGCGGGGCGGTAACGCGCGGGTGGGGCCCATTCTCCTGCGCTCCGGGGTTTCCTGGACAGAAGCCGGGTTCCAGTCTCCGCCGCGTCCCCGACCCCGGCGACCGGAGCACCACGACGGCGGTACCGGGCAGCACTGGGCGGTAGTGGGCGGTACTACTCGAACAGAGCCTCCTGCTCGCCCTCCTTCGCCCTGCGCAGGCGTCTGGACCGTGCGCCCACGACCACCGCGGTGGCCGCCGCGGTCGCGGCGAAGGCCGTGAAGACCATCCAGCTCCGGTCGGCCGTGTGGCCGAGGGCGTGGTCCACCGAGAGGCGGCCGGGCCCCGCGACGGCGAGGCCGGCCGCCGTCAGGCCCAGGAGGGCGGCATGCTCGTAGCCGCCCTCCTGGTTGAAGAAGCCGTTGGGCGCGTGCACGGCGGCCGCGCCCGCCATCGCACCGGCCGCCGCCGCGCCCGCCGCCGGAGTGGCCAGGCCGAGCGCGAGCAGCGCGCCACCGCCCGTCTCCGCGAGGCCCGCCGCCGTCGCGCTGGCCTTGCCGGGCGCATAGCCGACGGCCTCCATGAACTGGCCGGTGCCCTCGATCCCGCCACCGCCGAACCAGCCGAACAGCTTCTGCGCGCCGTGCGCCGCCAGCGCCCCGCCCGTCCCCAGCCGGAGCAGCAGCAGGCCCAGATCGCGTCGGTCGTAACAGGTCACGTCGTCTCCCGGGGCAGTCGCTTCGCGTGACCACCGTCGCACCCCGGCGTCCCGCCCGGCCCGCCGCCGCCCGCCGTTCGGGTGGCGGCGGGGGGCGGTGGCCGCCGGCCGGCAGGACGCCGACAGGCGTGACGATCCGGACCTCCCGTCTCGGCGACCCCGCCGTACGCGCCTTCGTCACCCCGGTCGACGACCATGACCAGGAGGGCTCCACGGCCCTGCTCGCGCCCGGGGCGACCATGGCGGACGACGGCAGCGACCGCGATCCCGCCGACTGGGTCGACCGGGAGGTCTTCTCCTCCCACGGCCCCATGGACGTCGACGACGGGTCCGACGGCGGACGCAGCCTCCTGGTCCGCTACCGGAACGACACCCGGGGCGAGACGCGCACCCGCTGGAGCCTCACCGCCGACGACGACGGGATCAGCCGCTCCGCGACCGGCCGAGCCTGATCACGGCAGCCGTTCCACCCACCGGCGCGTGCCCCGCGGCCCCACGCGGGGCCGCCCCCTGCCGGTGCGGTGGAACGGCTGCCCTCCCCCTGAAAGTGGCCTGCGGAAGCCTGCTGCTTCACGTGTGAAGCTTTGGTGCAGGAGAGTTGAGCATATGTCCGCCACCGGCCTCAATGCCGCGGATGTTCGTATTCCGCTTGTGTGGATCAAGGAGAGCGGGGTTCCGCCCGACGGGCCGTCGGCGAGGCGGGGTTCACGCGGCGTCCCCCGGGTAGCGGACGCCGATACGGTCGCGGATCGCGTCGAGCGTCCGCATCACGGCGAGCGTGCCGTCCAGCGGGACGAGCGGGGACTCCGTCTCACCGGCCCGCAGGGCCCGCATCACCTCGGCGGCCTCGTGGCCGAGCGTGTCGCGGCGCCCGTCCGCCGGGTCGGCCGTGAACTTCTCGGCCTCCCGGCCCTCCCGGTGCAGCACGAACCCGTCCGGGAAGAAGAAGCCGTACGGGATGTCGATCCGGCCCTCGGAACCGGTGATCGACGCCGAGGTCTCCGTGCCGCCGACGAGGGAGCAGTGCACCGACGCGAGGGCGCCGTCGTCCCAGGAGAGCAGCGCGCCCGTCTGGAGGTCGACCTTCTCCTCGGAGAGCGTCGCCCTCGCCACGACGTCCGACGGCTCCCCGAGCAGCAGTTGCGCGAACGACACCGGATACACGCCGAGGTCCAGCAGCGCGCCCCCGCCCAGTGCGGGGTCCCGCAGCCGGTGCGAGGCCGGGAAGTTCCCCGCCAGCCCGAAGTCGGCCCGCACGGTGCGGACTTCGCCGATCGCGCCGTCGTCGACCAGTGACTTCAGCCGCCGCACCATGGGATGGCAGTACATCCACATGGCCTCCATCAGGAAAAGCCCCCGGTCGCGCGCCATGGTGACCAGTTCCCCGGCCTCGCGCGCGTTGAGCGTGAACGGCTTCTCGCACAGCACGTTCCGCCCGGCCTCCAGGCACAGTCCGGCCGCCGCCCGGTGCGCCGAGTGCGGAGTGGCGACGTAGACGACGTCGACCTCCTCGTCCCGAGCGAGCGACTCCCAGTCGCCGTACGCCCGCCCGATCCCGAACCGGTCGGCGAACGCCCGCGCCGACTCCGCCGACCGGGAGGCGACCGCCAGGATCTCCGCGTCCGGCAGATCGGCCAGATCCGCCGCGAACCTCGCGGCGATCCCGCCGGTCGCCAGGATTCCCCAGCGCACGTTCCGCCCCGTCATCCGCCCCACCCCTGCTCGTGTCGTCGGCACATCGGCCGCGGAAATCCGTGGAAGCGCTCCCATGGCATCGTCGTCGACGCCGAGCACTCCGTACGAGCTGAGAGCATAGGGAGCCGATTGCGCGGAAAGGGAGGGGCCACATGCCCGAGGGCGGGGCGTCCATATCGAATCCGACGGCGAACTCGACGGCGAAAACGGACTCAACGGAAGAATCGGCGACAAACTCGGTGGCGAACCTGGCGACGAAGCAGGCGGCGCGTCCGACTGCGAGCGCGGCGACGCCGCTCCGCGCGACCGCCGGCCGCACCGGCCTGCTGGTGACCTTCCTCCTGGGCGGTCTGACCGCCACACCCCCGCTGGCGACGGACATGTACCTCCCCGCTCTTCCGGAGGTCACCCGGTCCCTGCAGGCGTCCGCCGCCACCGTCCAGCTCACGCTCACCACCTGTCTGGCCGGCATGGCGCTCGGGCAGCTGGTGGTCGGCCCGATGAGCGACCGGTGGGGACGCCGCCGTCCACTGCTCATCGGCCTCGCGGTCTACGTCGTCGCCACCGTGCTGTGCGCGTTGGCGCCGACCGTCGGACTCCTCGTCGTCTTCCGGCTGTTGCAGGGCCTCGCGGGCGCGGCCGCCATCGTCATCGCGCGGGCGGTGGTCCGCGACCTGTACGACGGCGTGGCCATGGCCCGCTTCTTCTCGAACCTCATGCTGATCTCCGGCCTGGCGCCGATCGTGGCACCGCTCATCGGAGGGCAGGTCCTGCGGGTGACGGACTGGCGGGGCGTGTTCGTCGTCCTCGCCGTCCTCGGGGTGCTGCTGGCGGCCCTGGTCTGGGTGAAGCTGCCGGAGACGCTGGCCCCCGCCGACCGCCACGGCGGCGGCTTCGGCGCGGCCCTCGGCTCGATGCGCCGGCTGCTCGCCGACCGGGTCTTCACCGGCTACATGCTCACCGGAGGATTCGCCTTCGCCTCCCTCTTCGCCTACATCGCGGCCTCCCCGTTCGTCGTCCAGGAGATCTACGGGGCCTCCCCGCAGACGTTCAGCCTGCTGTTCGGGCTCAACTCGATCGGTCTGATGATCATGGGGCAGATCAACGGCAAGGTGCTGGTCGGCCGGGTCCGGCTGGACCGGGTGCTCGGTTTCGGGCTCTGCGTCGTGGTCGTCGCCGCGGTCGCGCTGCTGCTGATGTCGCTGGGTGTGTTCGGCGAGGTCGGGCTGGTGCCCGTGGCCGCCGCGCTGTTCGTGCTGATGTCCGCGATGGGCATCACCATGCCCAACACCCAGACCCTCGCCCTGATGCGTATCCGGCAGGCCGCAGGTGCCGCCTCGGCCCTGCTCGGCACGACGTCCTTCCTCGTCGGCGCGATCGCCTCCCCGCTGGTCGGGATCGCCGGGGAGGACACCGCCGTCCCGATGGCCGTCGTCCAGTTGGTCGCCGCCCTGGCGGCGCTGGCCTGCTTCACGGGCCTGTGCCGCCCCTGGCAGGGGCGGGCGAGTGCGGAGGGTGAGGGCTTCTGAGCGCCCCGAGACTGCGCCACGGCACCCCCGAACGGGCCGGGCTCGACCCCCGCGAACTCCGCGCCCTCGTCCGCGAGGTGCACGACGGCACCACCGGGGAACGCCCCTGGGCGGCGGGCGCCGTCGTGGCCGTCGGCCGCGGCCCGGTGCTCGCCGTGCAGGAGGCGGCGGGCTGGGCCGTGCGCTACGCGGCGTACGACGAACACACGGGCACCGCGGTGGAACTGCCGCCGGACGACCGGGTGCCGATGACCGTGGACACCCCCTTCGACCTGGCGTCCCTGACCAAACTGTTCACCTCGGTGGCCGCCGTGCAGCAGATCGAGCGGAGCACCCTGGGCATCGACGCCCGCGTGGGCGCGTACCTGCCGGACTTCCCCGCGGCCGTCCGGCACGGCATCACCGTCCGGCACCTGCTCACCCACACTTCCGGGCTGCGCCCCGAACTCCCCCTGTACGACTGCGCCGACGACGCGGAACGGCTCGCCCTGCTGCGCGCCGAGCGGCCGGTCGCGGCGCCCGGCGCGTACCGCTACTCCGACCTGAACATGCTGCTGCTCCAGCACGTCCTGGAACGCCTCACCGGCCGTACGCTCGACACGCTCGTCCACGACGGCATCACCCGGCCGCTCGGCATGACCGCCACGGACTTCGGCCCGTGTCCGGGCGCGGCGGCCACCGAGGACCAGCGGCGGCCGTGGGCCAAGGCGGACCGGGGGATGCTGCGCGGCGAGGTGCACGACGAGAACGCCTGGGCGCTCGGCGGGGTCGCGGGCCACGCCGGCCTCTTCTCCACCGGCCGCGACCTGGCGGTCTTCTGCCGTGCCCTGCTGGCGGGCGGCGCCCACGGCCCCGCCCGCATCCTCGGCCCCGACTTCGTGGACCTGCTCCTCGCCCCGCCGGGCCTGGGCTTCGCCGTGGACCAGCCGTGGTTCATGGGGGAGCTCGCGGGCCGCGGAGCAGCGGGTCACACCGGCTTCACGGGCACGTCCCTGGTCCTCGACCGCGCCACGGGCACCTACCTCGTCCTGCTCGCCAACACGGTCCACCCCCGCCGCCCCACGGCTCCGGCCAACGGCCCCCGCGCGCGTGCGGCCACGCGGGTGGCCCGCGCGGTCCGGGGGAGGTGAATCCGGCGGCCGGTCCGCGCCATAGAATTTCCAGGTGAACGACCCCGCTGCCGCCTCTCCGGTCTCTCCCGCTTCTCCCGCCGACGTCCTGCGCGGCGCGCTCGCCGGACTGCTCGACGGGCTCCCGCCGCGGCGGGCCGCGCAGGCCGTCGAGCGGCTGATCGCCGCCTACCGGGGCGCCACCCCGACCGGGGCGCCCATCCTGCGGGACCGCGCGGACGTCGCCGCCTACGCCGCGTACCGCATGCCGGCCACGTTCGAGGCCGTGCGGTCGGCGCTGGCGGCGTTCGCGGACGCCGTACCCGGGTGGACGCCCGGCGACCACGTCGACATCGGCGGCGGCACCGGCGCCGCCGCCTGGGCGGTGAGCGCCACCTGGGACGGGGAGCGGCCGGTGACCGTCCTCGACTGGGCCGAACCCGCACTAGCACTCGGCCGGGAACTCGCCGTCGCGAACCCCGCCCTCGAGGACGCCCGCTGGCACCGCTCCCGGATCGGCACGGAGCTCACCCTCGAGCGCACCGACCTCGTCACCGTCTCCTACGTCCTCAACGAACTGACCGCCGCCGACCGCGCCGCCCTCGTCGACGCCGCAGCCGGCGCCGCGCAGGCCGTCGTGATCGTCGAACCCGGCACCCCCGACGGCTACACCCGGGTCATCGAGGCCCGCGACCGGCTGGTGTCGGCCGGCTTCCGGGTCGCCGCCCCCTGCCCGCACAGCCTCGCCTGCCCCATCGTCCCCGGCACGGACTGGTGCCACTTCGCGGCCCGGGTCAGCCGTTCCTCACTGCACCGCCAGGTCAAGGGCGGCTCCCTGCCCTACGAGGACGAGAAGTTCAGCTACGTCGCCGCCACCCGCCTGCCCGCCGCCCCGGCCGCCGCCCGTGTCGTCCGCAAGCCGCAGATCCGCAAGGGCCAGGTCCTCCTCGACCTCTGCGAGAGGGACCCGGCCCTGAGCCGCACCACCGTGACCAAGCGCCACGGCGACCTGTACCGGGCGGCGAGGGACACGTCCTGGGGCGACCCCTGGCCGCCGGCGGCCGGCGACGACGGGACTGACGGCGGGAGCTAGGGCCGGCCTTCCTGCCCGGCGTCCCCTTCGTCCTGGCCCTCCTGGTCCTCCCGGTCCTCCCGCTGCTTCTGCTGCTCCTCCCGTTGCTCCTGGAGCTTGCGCAGCAGCTCGCGTTTCTGGGCCCGGGGGTCGAGGCGGCCCCCGACGCGTCCGTCGCGCCCCCCGCCGCGCAGGGCCGCGCGGCCGAGGTGCTTCCGGGTACCGCCGACGCCCAGCATGTTTCCGGATCCGCCTCGGGACATGGTGGTCTCCTTCCGGTGAGCGCCCTCTGCGGACGCAGGTGACGAGACGTATCGTCTCGGTCCGGTCTCCCTCACTGTCAGGCGAGACGCGGCGTCTTGTCAACCTGATAAATTCGACCCATGGCCACGAACAACCCCGCACCCCCCGACTCCACCCGCCGCAGTGAGCGCTCCCGCCGCGCCATCTACGACGCGGCCATCGCCCTGGTCGTGGAGGTCGGCTACCCGAAGACCACCATCGAGGGCATCGCCGCCCGCGCCGGCGTCGGCAAGCAGACGATCTACCGGTGGTGGCCGTCGAAGGCGGACGTCCTGCTGGAGGCGTTCCTCGACCTGAGCGAGCAGGCCGCCCGCACCGCCGGACAGGAGTCGGAGGGTGGCGAGAGGTACGTGATCCCGGACACCGGGGACCTCGCCGCCGACCTCAAACTCGTCCTGCGGGCCACGGTCGACGAGCTGCGCGACCCGGCGTTCGAGGCGCCGTCCCGCGCGCTGGCCGCCGAGGGCGTCGTCAACGAGGAGCTCGGCCGGAGGTTCGTCGCCCAGCTGCTGGAGCCGTCGCTCCAGCTGTACGTCGACCGACTGCGCTCCGCGCAGGAGGCCGGAGAGGTCCGCGCCGGCATCGACCCGCGCATCGCCCTGGAACTCTTCGTCTCCCCGCTCGCCCAGCGCTGGCTGCAGTACACGGGGCCGATCACCCACGAGTACACCGACACCCTCGTCGACTACGCCCTGTACGGCCTCGCCCCCCGCTGACCGGGGTCGCCCGCGGTGTCTCCCCGGTCGCACCGGCGTGCCCCCGGGGTGTACCTTTCGCCCCCCGGGGCGCCCCTCGTCCGGTCCGCGCACCGCTTGTCCCAGGTGCGCCTATTGTGGGCTCCGGCCCCCCGATGCGCACGATGGTGGGACCATAGGGCATGCTGAGGGGCACGACGGCGAGGCGAGGAGTTAGATGAGCGCGGAGTTCGGCGGCAGGACCGGCAGGCAGGGCAAACTCTCCCGGTGGCTGCGCGGCCGCCGCCCGGAACCGGCCGCCGACGAAGGCGGCCGTGAGGAACTGCTGCTCGCCGCCGCCGAGGCGGGACTGCCGCTCGCGCCCGCCGCCCACCCCGCCGCCGGATACCGATGTTCGTGCGACCGCGTCGGCTGTCCCACCCCCGCCCGGCACCCGGTGTCGTTCGCCTGGCAGACGCAGTCCACCACCGACCGCGCCCAGATCGAGCGCTGGGCCCGCCACCAGCCGCAGGCCAACTTCATCACCGCGACCGGCATGGTGCACGACGTACTCGACGTGCCCCTGAACGCCGGTCGCGAGGCGTTGGAGCGCCTGCTGGCGGCAGGGGTCGAGGTCGGGCCCGTCGCGGAGAGCGACGACGGCCGCACACTGTTCTTCACCCTCACCCGGGGCACCCCCGAGGATGAGGACGAGTGGTGGCCGTGCGAGCTAGACTGCCACCCCGAGACCATGGACGAGCACCCCGGCCTGCGCTGGCACTGCCGCGGCTCCTACGTCCTGGTACCGCCCGCGCGGCTGCCCGGTGACGACAACCGGTCGGTGCACTGGGTACGCGGTCCGGAGCATCCGCTGCCCGACCCGCTGAGCCTGCTGGAGTACCTCACCGACGCCTGCGCCCGCCACGCGGTCGAGCACCCCGACCAGGCGGCCACGACCTGGCCCCTGCGTCGATAAGGCCCTGTTGTTCGGGGTTGTTCGGGTTGTTCGGGGTGTTCGGACCGTGCGGCCCCGGCCCTACTCGCCCTTCGCCGACGTCAGCCCCTGGATCCGCCCCAGGATCTCCACCGGGCCGTCGCCCGGGGCCAGGGCCACCTCGTTGGAGACGAACTCCATCGTCAGGGTCTGCCGGATCTCACCCGTGGTCAGCGCCAGCACGTCCTTGTTCGGGGTCGGCACGGACGCCCCGTCCGCGGCGGTCTGCTTCTCGTAGTGGCGCGTGGTGAAGAACACCAGCGCCCCGCCGTCCTCGGTGCGCAGCGCCAGGGGCGCGTAGTCGCCGTTCGTCAGCGGCTCGTCGATGTACTGCGTGGCCAGTCCCGGCCGCGCCGACTGCTTGGTGCGCAGCGCCCGCCACGCGCTGGTGTGCGGGCCCTCGGCGAAGGCGGCACCGCCGCCCTTCCCGTCCTTCAGGTACGTCGCGTAGGTCGCGCTCAACTCGCCGGGCGGTACGGCGAGATCGGTGGCGTTCGCGGGGACGGCCTCGGCCCAGCCGTCCTTGTCCAGCGGGAACTCGGGTATGTCGTCCGGGGCCACCAGCGTCAGATACGCCGCCTCCCAGGTCTCCTCGAGACCGCTGCGGGTGAACACCAGCAGCCAGCGCACGTCGCCGCCCTTGTTGGCCGCCGCGTCCGCGAGGAACCAGCGGGGCCAGCCGGCCTTCTTGGGGATGGTGAACTTCGCGTCCGTCAGCTTCAGCGGCGAGTGCCCGGGGTTGCCGTCCGGGTTGTTGGCCTTCCCGGCCGTCAGCCGCGCCTTGTCGATGTCGCCGAGCGCGCCGGTGGTGTACTCGGCGTCCAGGGAACTGTCGTACGCCTCATCGGCCTTGTTGTAAGCGACCGTGAACTCCTGGAGCGCCTGCGCGGCTTCGGCGCGGGTGGTGGCCGGAAGCACCTCGCGCTCGCCGTGCACCACCACGCAGCCGCTCGCCGTCAACGACAGAGCGGTCACCGATGCCGCGAGCAGCGCGCTCCGGTCGAACCCGCGGAGCCTTCGAAGGCCGAGATCCCTGCACATCCGGTTCCTTCACCTTCCCCTTCCCGGAGGCGAACCCTACCGGGACGAGGGACGGCGCGAACATGCGGACGGTATACAGCGGCCACACCGTGACCGAGCCGGAGCGGGAAGCAGTCGGGCCGGGGCCCGCCGACGTCAGCCGTCCCTGGTGGGGAGGACCGGTACCGCGCCTCCGCGATGCTTGAATGCCCCGGTGACTGATTACGACGTGGTGCGCGTCTTCTGCGGCCCCCGGGGCGGGTACGGCAATGAACTCGGTGTCGTCCGCGACGGGTCCGTGATGCCCGAGCGGAGCGACCGGCAGGAGTTCGCCGCGAAACTCGGCTTCAGCGAGACCGTGTTCGTCGACGACCCCGAGCGCGGGGTGATCGACATCTACACCCCGACCCTGCGCCTGCCCTTCGCCGGCCACCCGTGCGTCGGCGCGGCCTGGCTGCTCGACGTACCCGAACTCGTCACCCCGGCAGGGGTGGTGGGCGCCCGGCAGGACGGGGAGTTCTGCTGGATCGAGGCGCGCGCGGAGTGGGCGCCGCCGCGCACCCTGCGCCAGTACGCCACCGCCGCCGAGGTCGACGACCTGGCGGTACCCCCGAAGGGGGAGTGGCTCTACGCCTGGGCCTGGGAGGACGAGGCGGCGGGCCGCATCCGCGCCCGCGCTTTCCCCGGCCGGGACGACTTCATCGACGAGGACGAGGCGACCGGCGCCGCCGCCCTCCTGCTCACCGACCGGCTGGGCCGCGCCCTGAACATCACTCAGGGCGCGGGCTCCCAGATCCTGACCGCGCCGCAGCCGCACGGCTGGACCGAGATCGGCGGCCGGGTGCTCCTGGAGCACTGAGCCTGCGCTCAGCCCATCTCCTCCAGCGTCCTGCCCTTGGTCTCCGGCACCCACTTGAGGATGAACGGGACCGCCAGCGTGGCGAAGATCGCGTAGATCACGTACGAACCGGACAGGTTCCACTCCGCCATGGTCGGGAACGTCGCGGTGACCAGCCAGTTGGCGACCCACTGCGCGCAGGCGGCGACGCCGAGCGCGGCCGCGCGGATGCGGCCGGGGAACATCTCGCCGAGCAGCACCCAGGCCGCCACGCCCAGCGACATGGCGAAGAAGAGGACGAAGGTGTGGGCGGCGACCAGTGCGACGGCGGCCTGGGTGTCGGGCAGCGAGATGTCGTCGCCCGTTCCGGTCTTGTGGGAGAAGGCCCAGGCGACGGCCGCGAGGGAGACCGCCATGCCGGCGGAACCGATCGCGGCCAGCGGCTTGCGGCCGACCCGGTCGATGAGCACCATCGCGATCACCGTGCCCACGATGTTGATGACCGAGGTGGTGAACGAGTAGAAGAACGAGCTCGACGGGTCGATGCCCACCGACTGCCACAGCGAGGAGCTGTAGTAGAAGATCACGTTGATGCCGACGAACTGCTGGAAGACCGACAGGCCGACGCCGACCCAGACGATCGGCAACAGGCCGAAACGGCCGCGGAGGTCCTTGAACCGCGGTGCCTTGTCGCTGCGCGCGGCCTGCTCGATCTCGGCCACCCGGGCGTCGAGATCCACCTGCGCCCCCTCGAGGGTGCGCAGCACGTCCTTGGCCTCGTCGGTCCTGCCGACCGAGATCAGGTAGCGCGGCGACTCCGGGATGCGCAGCGCCAGCAGACCGTAGACCAGCGCGGGGACGGCCGCGATGCCGAGCATGACCTGCCACGCCTCCAGGCCCAGCAGGCTGCCGCGCTGATCCCCGTCGGCGAGGGAGAGCACCATCCAGTTGACCAGCTGGGAGACGGCGATGCCCAGCACGACGGCGGCCTGCTGGAAGGAGACGAGCCGGCCGCGGTACTCGGTGGGCGCGACCTCGGCGATGTACGTCGGGCCGATCACGGAGGCCATGCCGATGGCCACGCCGCCCACGATGCGCCAGAAGGACAGGTCCCATGCCGTGAACGGCAGCATCGAGCCGATGCTGCTGGCCAGGAAGAGCAGGGCGGCCAGCTGCATCACCCGGAGGCGGCCGAGGCGGTCGGCGAGCCGTCCCGCGAGCATGGCGCCGGCGGCCGCGCCGAGCAGGGCGATGGCGATGACGGCGCCGAGCGTGGCGGCGCCGACGTCGAACCGTCCCCTGATGCCCTCGACGGCACCGTTGATCACGGCGCTGTCGTAGCCGAAGAGGAAGCCGCCCATGGCGGCGGACGCCGCGACGAAGACGACGTGACGCAGCCGGTCCGGCCGGGCCTCGAGGCCCCCGGCGGCAGGTTGTTGTGCTGTGCTCGTCACCTACGGACTCCTGTGGTGATGTGTGTCGCTGCCGTCCGCCTCGGGTGGGGAGCGAGACGCGGGAAGCAAGGACGGGGAGCGCCGCGGCGGGTGCACGCACCGCGGAGGGCGGCGCTCGGTTCGGAAGAGAAGGGGGGCCCGGCTTCCGGACGTGGGAAGCAGGGCGGTCGACCGGTCGGTCGGGGCGCTTGAGCAGGCCCGAGCCCGGACGGCACCCGGCCCGCCCGCCGCCCGGGAAGGACCGGGCTGCGGAGGGTCGGGCGTCGTCCGTCCGTGTCACGTGGAGTCACACCGGGTCGTGCCAGCCGAGAGGTCACGGCGCCGACCCGGTGCGCGGGGGCGGGTCCGTCAGTCGTCGAGGCCCAGGCCGCGTCGGCCCGTCTCGTTGAGCCGGCCGACGTCGAAGCGGTCGGTCCAGGTGCGCTCGTAGTGCTCCTCGGGGAAGTCACTGGGGCTGGAGCCGGTCAGGAACGCCTCGCGGACCTTCGCCGAGTACTCCTCGTTGCGGGGGCACCAGGGGGCGGCGGGGATGTACATGACGTTGCCCCAGCCCTTCTGGTCGGTGATCGGCGCGACGCTGTGGATCATGTCGCAGTGCCACCAGACGGAGTCGCCCGCCTTGACGTCGGGGATGCCGGTGAGGGCCTCCATGAGGAGCGGGTGCCACTTCTCGTCGGCGGGGAAGACCTGGTTGGTGGTCACCCCGCACATGTCGTCGTCCGGGACGTCCGGGAGCAGCGGCCGCAGCATGAGGTACGCCATGGCCTCGGGGATCGGGACGGTGTGCAGGACGCCCTGGTCGTGGTCCATGTCCGACAGGGCGGTCCAGCCCTGGAAGGTGCGGAACGCCGAGCACATGGTGGAGCCGGGGTACTGGGGGCCGGCCGTGCGGTGGGCGGCGTCCCAGGGGTCGTACTCCTCGACGCTGCCGTCGAACAGGTGGCGGAAGGCCTGCTGGTAGGCCTGCGTCATCCACAGGTCGAGGGTGCCGGGGTCGAGGTGGGTGCCGAGCCCGCCCGAGTCGGTGCCCGGGGGACGGCGGCGGATGCGGTCGGGGTACAGCGCGTCGCGGTCCGGGTCGAACCACTGCACGCCCTCGGACTCGTGCTTCCACAGGGAGTTGAGGAAGGACTGGACGTTGGCCATCCGGTCGCTCTGGCGGGCCTCCATCTGGGCCTGCGACCAGTAGATGGGGTAGATCTCCGGCTTGGAGCCGACGCTGCCGAAGAAGTCGTCGCCGGGGCCCCGGTAGTTCTCGAAGAACTCGTTGCGCTCCACGTAGTCCACGATCGAGGCGTCCCAGGCGAGGGCCTGGTCGCGCTCGAAGTGGCCGCGGACGACGAGGCAGCCGCGGCGGCGGAGCTTGTCGAGCTGCTCCGGGGTGACGGTGCCGTTCGCGATGTCCGCGTAGTCGATGACCGGCCACACGGTCTCGCCGCGCTCCTTGTCCGCCTGGATCTCGGCCAGACGGGCGCGGACGCGCTCCTCGACGACGGCGAAGACCTCCTCGACGGTGCGTCCGGAGGCCTCGATGCGGGCGCGCAGCGCGGGCTTGATCTCGCGGATGGCGGCGGCCAGGTCGTCGGGGGTGGTCTCCCAGTGCGGCAGGGCGGGGAGACCGGCCTGCCGCGTCTCGGTTGCCAGCGTCATTGCTCGGCTCCTTTGGTCAGGACTCCTTACTAGACGGCAACCTAACCGCCCGCCCACGTTTGGGCAAGAGTCCTGACTAAAATCCTCGGCATGTCACTGGCCAAGCCGTCACTCGAAATGCTGCGCGCGCTGACCGACGAGAACGTGCTGCGCGCGCTGATGGAGGAAGGGCGCCTGACCCGCGCGGAGATCGCCGCCCGGACCGGGATCTCCAAGCCGACGGTCTCCGACAGCGTGCGGCGGCTGAGCGAGGCCGGTCTGCTCGCCGACACGGGCGAGCGCACCACCGGCCGCGGCCGGGTCGGCACCTACTACTCGCTGGCCGCGGACACCGGGGCGGCCCTGGTGGCGAGCATCAGCCCCGAAGGCGTCGTCGCGGAGACGGTCGACGCCTTCGGCACCGCCACCGCCCGCGCCGAGGTCGGCCTGGGCCGCGCCCCGGGCCCGCACGCGACCGCACAGGCCCTGACCGAAGCGGTCGCGCTGGTCCGGCCCCGGGTGCACGGCCCACTGCGTACGGCCGTGGTCAGCGCGGCCGATCCGGTCGACCGCGTCACCGGACGCCTGGTGCATCTGCCGGACGCCCCGTTCCTGGTGGGGGACCTGGACCCGGCGGCGGTGCTGGCCGGTGCGGTGGACGGGACGGTGCTGGTCGACAACGACATCAACTGGGCCGCCCGCGCCGAGCGCGCCACCGGATGCGCCCTCGGCGTCGACGACTTCGTTTACGTCCACCTCGGCGAGGGACTGGGCTGCGCGGTGGTCACCGACGCGGAAGTCCGCCGCGGACACCACGGGTTGGCCGGCGAGATCGCCCACCTTTTCACCGCCGGCCCCCGGGGCACGGCGCTGCCGCTCATCGAGGTCTTCGCCGAACTCGGCCTGCGCCGCGCCGAGTCCACCGCCATCGACGTCGACGCCCTGCGCGCGGCCGCCCTCGGAGACTCCGCGACGGCGCGGCGGACCCGCGGCGCGCTGGCCCGTGCGGTGGGCGGCGTGCTGGCGGCGGCGGTCGCCCTGGCCGACCCCCGACTGATCGTCCTGGGGGGTACCTGGGGCGCCGAGCCGGGCATCGCCGAGGCGATCCGCGACCACTTCGCCGGACTGCCCCGCAGCGTCCCGGTCGCCGCGGCCCAGGTCCCCGAACCCGAACTCGCCGGCGCCCGCACCCGAGCCGTGGAGGCCCTGCGCACCGCCATCATCACCACCCCCCGCCCGGAACCGTCCGCCTGACCCGAAGCGTCCGGACGTCCAGCGCCCACCCGCGACGCCGCTGGTGCTCCGACCGGCCGAGTTCCCCTGAAACTCGCGATGTTCGACATGGACAGGTCACGCCGGCCTCCCGTAGGTTGGTGACCATCTACGAAGGGGGCGGGGTGAACGGCAATCCCCTGTACCACTGGACAGCGTTGGCAGTGGCCACGGTGCTCGCGGTGCCGTTGTCGGTGGCGATACTGGCAGGGTGGACGCCGCCGTGGATGCGGGAGCGACAGGCCGGGATGCGGCTTCGCGCCTACGGCATGCTGGGTGTCTACGCCTGCATGCTCGCCAATGGCATCCCCCGGATCGCCGACGCCTCCATCGACACGGTCATGACCTGCACGTACGTGGGCATGGGCTTCATGGCCGTCGCTGTAGTCCTGTTCCTGCTCTCGGCCCGCAAGGATTCAGTCGCCCGGAGGGCCGGTTCGGTCGAACCTCGGGAAGGCTGAGGGACACTTCGCCGCACCTGTATGGTGCGGCCCCGGCCCCGGCCCCCCCGGGG
Organism: Streptomyces sp. NPDC050388; assembly: GCF_040655635.1. NCBI lineage: Bacteria > Bacillati > Actinomycetota > Actinomycetes > Kitasatosporales > Streptomycetaceae > Streptomyces > Streptomyces sp. NPDC050388. Next base: position 10,430 of record NZ_JBFAKH010000012.1, on the reverse strand, counting down.
GGACGGACAGGTCTAGCGGTTGAAGGCGGGCAGGGCGAACCGTGCGATGAGCGGGAAGCCGTCCTCCCGGGCGCTCTTGGCGTTCACCGAGTACACCACCGTCCGGGACAGGTCACGAGTCGCGGCCAGCACCGTGTGGTAGCCGGGCCGGGACCCCGTCTTGCCCCAGATCTCCGTCCCGTTGTGGACGAAGCGCTCCAACGCCATGCCGTAGGTCGCGCCCTCGGCGTCGGGGACGGTGAGCATCTGGTCCAGAAGCGGCTGCGGCACCACCCGGCCCCGGAACAGGGCCACCAGGAACCGCTCCAGATCGGCGGTGGTGGAGATCATGTTGCCGACCGCCCAGCGGTCGGACATGTTCCACTCCGTCACGTCGGTGGTCCGGCCGCCGATGTCCGTGTAGGCCCGGTGGTGCGGGCCGTGGACACGCGGGTCCGGCCCGACCGGGAAGCTCGTGTGCCGCATGCCCAGCGGACGGAAGATCCGCGCCTCGGCCCGGTGCTCGTAACGGTCGCCCGTCACCTTCTCGATCAGCAGACCGAGCACGGTGTAGTCGATGTTCTGGTACACCTGCCGCTCCCCGGGGTCGAACGCCGGCCCCTTCGCGACCGCGGTGGCCACCACCCGCTCGGGGCTGAGGGTCCGGAACCGGTGGGGGTACATCTCCTCGGTGGTCGACCCGAGGTTCGCGCCGGGCCGCAGGCCGCTGGTGTACGTGAGCAGGTGCCGTACGGTCGGCGGTTCGGTGAAGGAGTCCGGCAGCAGGCCGGGCAGATACCGGGTGACGGGTGCGTCGAGCTCCACCCGCCCCTCCGCGACGAGTTGGAGCACCAGCGCCGCGGTGACCACCTTGGTCGTCGACCCGGCCCGGAACCGCGCGTGCTCCAGAGCCGGTGCCCCGGTCCGCAGGTCCCGCACCCCGGCGACCCCCGTCCAACTGCCCTTGCCTCCCACCCGGACAAGGGCGGCAGAGATGTCCCCGTCGGGGATCCCGGTGAGGGCCTTCTCCAGGGCGGCGACGTCGGGCCCTTCGGAGTTCGGCACCGCCACCGCGGAAGCCGTTCCGACGGGCGGGGCGGCGGTCGCTCCGGCAACGGGACCGAAAACCAGACCGGCTAACAACGCGGAGGAAACGGCGATACGGACATGGCCATGGGCATTCATGAACGGGTGCTCCTGCTTCCCAGAGGGGTGCGCTTCCGACGAACCCCATCCTGGTGATCACGTACGCCGCCGAGATCCTGCATGCAGAGGAGACCAACCCCTCATCTTCCGGGCCCGGTTCTCGGGGTCTCCCCTAAGGCTGGGAGCCTCGTCCCCACCAAGGGACGGCACGGAGGGAAGCGGCACACCCCTCAGGGAGTCCGTGCCCTCAGCACCACTGCGACTGCGCGTGGTCCGCGACGATCTCCGCATGGAGAACGCCCTTGGCCGTGCTCTCCACATCGAGGTGTGCGGTCGTTCCGTCCACCGACTCAGGGAATCCGGTCGGTGGGAGATCGCGGGCTCGGACACCGAACTGAGGCCCCGTGTGCACAAGGTGATGCCGAACTGGGCGCCCGAGAGCGTGAACGGCGACCGCTCCGGCACCACCCCGCGCGTGCTGGGCTCAGGAAGTGCTGGGCGGGACGGTCGGGGACTGTGTCCCGAAGGGGCCCGTCGGGGCCGGCGGGCAGTGGCCTTTGGCCAGCTCAGGAGCGTATTTCGGCCTTTCCCGGCGAGGCTGTCCGGAGCGCGCTCCTTGCCTGCCGGGACGACTCTATGCTTCTACGCGTTTGTAGAAACAGGCCCGGGCGAGGTCCGGGTCGTGCACCCCTGGAGACGACACACATGGCTTCGATCGATCTGGACAAGGTGCTGGACAAGGCGTGGGCGGACAAGAGCCTGCCGGAGATACTCGCCGCCCCGGTGGCAGCGCTGAAGGGAGTCTCCGATCGCGACGGCGAGCTGCTCCAGGAGGCGTTCGGAGTCAAGACCGTCGCGGACCTGGCCGAATTGAAGTACGTCCGGTGGGCGCAGGCACTGGCCGCTCTCGAGGCGGCCAAGTAGCCGGTCGGCGGACAACCGTGGTGCCATTCACCCGCTCGCCGGCCGGATGGCACCACCCGCACGGAACGCACGCACGTCCAAGGAGCGGACGCCACGACGGTGTTCGAGCGACTCCTCGGCTCACGTGGCGTGGACGCCCCCACAGCCGGAGCAGGCGCGAGCACACCGCGTCTACGCGTCCCTGTTGCGCATCGCCGAGCGGCACGCGACCACCGACGAGCAACGCCACCGACAGGTTCATCCCTCGGTCATCGGACCGCACGAGGCCGTCAGACTCGTGTCGTTCCTGCTCAGTGGGGCCGTACAGCTCGACGACGGTGAGCCGGAGGTGGACCACGCCGACATCACTGCTGCATTGAGCCTCGTCCCGCTGGTTCGCGGGGACATGGCCGAACTGGAAACCGGACTCATCCAGATGGCACGCGGCCGCGGCATGACGTGGCAAGAGATCGCCTTTGGCCTCGGGCTCGGCACTCCTCAAGCAGCCAGACAGCGCTACGAACGCCTGGTCGGCCGCGTCACGGCTGCTGAGGAAGGCCAGTGCCTCGGGGGCACCGACGTTCGAAGAGCAAGGCTGCCCCGGTCTGCCGTCGACGGCGCCCACTGCGGCGGTCACGCAGCACGGACGCGCGTCGCGTCTGCCATGGTCCGGCCGACTCCTCATCAGACTGCCGAGATGCGCGCTCATGGCCGGCGAGCAGGGCGGACGTCCTCCTCCGCGGGCAGGAACGTCGCAACCACCTCTGTGAACGCCTCCGGCGCCGCGTGATGGATCAGGTGTCCGACCGGGATGGTGACCATGCGCCCGCCGGGGATGCGGCGGGCCAACTCGGCGATGCCGTCCTGAGGTACATGGCTGCGTGGGCCGCCGGCCACCACGAGGGTCTCGGCGGTGATCCGGCTGAGTCGCTCCAGCCACCCGGGATCGGGCTGGTCGAGCTGCGGCCTGACGGCCGGCACCATCGCCCAGTCGAAGGTCAGGTCGCCGTCCGGCCTGGTCGGGGTATTCGGTTCCCGGGGACGGGGGACCGGCACGTCCTCCAGGACGAGTCGGCTCACCCGCTGCGGATGGTCCTGTGCGAGCAGGTAGGCCACGATCCCGCCCAGGGAATGCCCGATCAGGTCCACGCGGTTCAGTCCCAGCGCATCCAGGAACTGCAGCACATCGGCCCGCATGAGTTCGAGCGAGTAGTCCCCCGGCCAGTCGCTTCGGCCGTGCCCGCGCAGGTCGAGGGCGTACACCCGTCGACTGCGGGCAAAGGCGGGCACCACCTGATCCCAGTCGGTGGCGTCCTCGCCCAGCGCGTGGACCAGGACGAGCGGCGGAGCATCCTGCGGACCCGACACCTGGTAGGCCAGCCGGATCCCTCCCACGTCGACCGAGCGGTGATCAACCATGCCCGGAGGACATGAGGAAGGGCCTGCTGGAGGACCGGCGTTCACCAGCGGCCGAACCAGCACTGCGGCCGGTGTCCCGGATCCTCGACCGCACGGCAGCCCCGATCGTGAACAGCCGACCACGTCGTTGGTTGGAGGGGCCTGCCGGTCACTTCGCACGGCCCGTCTTCGGGCTCTGCGGTGTGCGCTCCGAGAGTTCGATCAGGCGGCCGGGCGCGTCTCCCGTGCCCGCAGCGTGCGTGCGAGCCGGCCGAGCAGTACGGCGTTGAACAGTCCGGACAGGGCCGCACCGGCGGAGAAGACCAACGGACTCAGCCAGGCGAGGGAGGAGGCCCACTCGACGGGGGACGCCACCAGAAGGGCGACGATGCTGAGCGGCGCCGTGGTCATGATCGGCCAGATCCCGGCGAACCCCGGATCCGGCAGCAGGTACGCGGCACCGAGGAAGAACCCCAGCGACGCCGCGACCATGGCGAGATACCCCCGCGCGAGCCAGTTGTCCACCGCGGGAGCCAGCAGGGCCCGCGTCCTGTGCAGACGAGGGGGCACGGGGTGCGCCGTGCCCGTTCCCTCCCGTTCCGGGAGACCCGAGATACGGGGGAAGGGCCTGCGGAAGCCGGTTGATGCGGAGGTCGCGGATCTCCGGAGGAGGGCGCCGAGCACGGCGGCGTTCACGAAGGCGCACAGAAGGAACCATACGGCCCAGAAGCCGATGGCCAGTACCTCGACCACCCCGCTGCCCTCGGTGCCCGGACCGAAGGGCAGGGCCATGGCCAGAAAGGAGAGAGGCGCCGTGAGCAGCAGAAAGCCCAGGGCGAAGCCGCTCTCCGGGAAGAGGAACATGACCAGGAGGGAGAGGGCGAAGACAGTCAGATAGCTCCTGGCGAGCCAGTTGCCCGTGGCGAGTACGAGGAGCCGGTGCGGGAGGCTGCGCGGACGGGAGTCATTCGGCATCGCGGGTTCCTTCAGGTCGGTCCAAGCCGGGTGTTCTCCACGGTGGACCAGGGAGCCCGTGCAGGGATGAGTGCAAGTACTCATCTCTGCAATGGAGTTCGGGGAAACGAGGCCGGGGAAATCTCCCCCGGCCTTTGGTCGAGGTGCCCCCAGCCGCAGACGGCGCGAGGACACGCCCCTGAGGGAGTTCACCAGCCTGGACACGGCGACCTTCGGCGGCCTGAAGGGCAAGCGCCCGCGGATGGGTGCGCCCCGGTACAAGTCGCGGAAGGACACCCGGCAAGCCGTCCGCTTCACCGCGAACGCCCGCTGGTCCGTCACGGCGGGTGGGAAGCTGCGCCTGCCGAAGATCGGCGACCTCACGGTGAGGTGGTCCCGCACGCTGCCGTCGACGCCGTCCACGGTGACGGTGATGAAGGACAGCGCGGGCCGGTACTTCGCGTCCTTCGTCGTGGAGACCGGCCCGCACGAGGTGCTGCCGGAGACGACGCCCGAGCTGGGCATCGACCTCGGCCTCGGGCACTTCGCCGTCCTCTCCGACGGCACGAAGATCGACAGTCCGCGCTTTTTGCGCCGGGCCGAGAAACGGCTGAAGAAGGCGCAGCGCGCCCTCTCCCGCAAGGAAAAGGGCAGCAAGGACCGGGACAAGGCCAGGGTCCGCGTCGCACGGGCGCACGCCCGGGTCGCGGACGCGCGCCGCGAGTTCCACCACCGGCTCTCCACGAAGCTGATCCGCGAGAACCAAGCGATCGCCGTGGAGGACCTGGCGGTGAAGGGACTCGCCCGCACGCGCCTGGCCGAGTCCGTGCACGACGCCGGCTGGTCGGCGTTCGTGGCCATGCTGGAGTGCAAGGCAGCCCGGTACGGGCGCACCTTCGTCCGGATCGGCCGCTTTGAGCCCACCTCGCAGGTGTGCTCGCAGTGCGGCGTGCAGGACGGCCCCAAGCCTCTGCACGTCCGCGTGTGGACGTGCGGGGCGTGCGGGGCGGTCCTGGACCGGGATGTGAACGCGGCGGTCAACGTCGCCAAGGCGGCCGGACTGGCCGTGTCAGCCCGTGGAGCGCAGGTGAGACCGGGACTCGTCCCGGCACCGCGCGGCGAAGCGGGAACCCACCCGACACCGCGGCCTTCAACGGCGCGGTAGGCGGGAATCGCCCCCGTTCACCGGGCGAGGATGTCAAAAGGCCCGGCGCCCTTCCTGCCCCGGCGGGCCGAAGATCCGAATCTCCGGGAGCGTGGGATTCGGACGGTTGAAGATCCGTCACGCCCGGAGTTGAGGCTCCGTCCGGCACTGGGAACTGCTGACGGGATGGCTGATGACGCACCTGCCAGCGTACCTCGCCGAGTATGGAGGTGCGCGCCGGGCCGGTGCCCGTTCTCGTAGGGGCTCCTGTGGGCAACCCCGGTCGTCACGGGCAGGTTCGGCTTCATCCGGTACCCCACCGCGAGGGACGAGGGCGGGCGTCAGATCCGCGTCGGCGGTAACCGGCCCGTCCTCGTCGCCCCGGAGACCGGCGCCTGTCGACCGGTGGAAGGGGCGAACGAGTTCGCGGCGCTCAAGAGGCACATCGCCGGTTCGCAAACCCCGCCGGGCCGCCGACTGTAGGCGGTACCTCCCTGGAAGACGATGGTCGCTGCGGCGCGCCGTGGGCGCGTCCCGCCGGGTGGTGTGAGGGATCTCCGTGGTCCCGACGCTGCGGGGCCGGGGACGGGTGCCTTGCTGAAAACCGTGAGCAGTCGGCGGGCAGGTGTCACTTAAGCGCTCAAACGAGCGGCATCAGGACAGTGGCGGCCGAAGTGTTCACGGTTTTGGGGTGGTGTGTCCTCCCCGGGGCGCGGGCACCTGCCCCGGCATCGCGCACGGACGGGGCCGCATCCGGCCGAGCCACTCCGCACTCCTCGGATCCTCGATCCCCGAGCTTGCCTTTTGCCCTCCTGTCGGAGTGCTTGGTCACTGGTGGGCCGTTGCGGTGAGGCGTTGCAGTGCGGCGTGGGCGGGTGGGCCCCAGGTGGGCTTGCCTCCGGGACGGCCGTGGACGCCGGCGTCCCCGATGTGGATGCCGACGAGGGCGCGCAGCACCGCCCAGCCGCGGGCGCGGCGCAGGGTCGCGGCGTCCGGACTTGGCCGGTAGGCCTGGTGGAAGAGGTCGGCGGCGCCGTCCGGCAGCAGGATCCAGGCGGCGGCCAGGTCGCAGGCCGGGTCGCCGGCGAAGAGGTCGCCGAAGTCGATCACGCCGCAGAAAGTGCCGTACGAGGTCAGGATGTTGGCCGGGTGCAGGTCGCCGTGGAGCCAGAGACGTGGGCCCGCCCAGTCGGGCGCGGCGGCGGCGTCTTCCCAGACGGCGCGGACGGCGTCCGGGTCGCGCACCAGCCCCAGCTCGGTGGCTGAGGCGAGCGATTGCGTGAAGTGTTCGGCGGTGTCGGCCAGCGGGCCACCGCGGTCCCGGCCGGCGGGCGCCCCGTCGGGGGCGGGGCGGTGGAGGGCGGTCAGGAAGCCGGCCAAGGCCACGGCCGCCTCCGCGGGGCGCGTGGCGGGGGCACGGTCGGCGGGCTCGCCCGGCACCCAGGTGGTGACGAGCCAGGGCCGCGGGAACCGCTCGGAGGGCTCACCGAGGCGCTGCGGAACGGGGATCTGCAGCGGAAGGTGCGGGGCGAGGAGGGGCAGCCAGGTGTGTTCCTTGCGCAGCAGCGCGTCCGCGGACTGTGTCGCCCAGGGCAACCGGACGGCGAGGTCGTCGCCGAGCCGCCACACCTGGTTGTCCCAGCCGAGCGCTCCGAGCTTCAGGGGAAGGTCCGCCAAGTCGGGTTGCTGCTCGCGCAGCAGATCCCGGATCAGGTCCTCGGTGATGTCCCTCGCAGCGGCTGTCATGGGGGAAACGGTAGTCGGGAGCGGCCTCGCTCTGATCCTGCGTTCCTTGCCCGGTCGACGTCAGCCCAGGTGCGTGACGAAAGCGCCCAGGCGGCACGGCCGGAGGGGATGACTGGTCCGTTGAGGGCCTTGCTGTCGCGTACGGGGGCCAGGGCGGGGACGGCGTGGGCGATGCTGCATGCGGCACTCGGGGGCTGGGGGATCATCCAAGAGGTTCTGGATGATGCCGAGTTGGTGCTCTCCGAACTGGTGACCAACGCGCTGCGTGTGCCGGTGCCGAGTGATCGGCAGATCGGGGCGCGCATCGCACACTCCACGGGGGAAGGGCCGCTGCGGCTGGAGGCGAATGACGCGCTGCTTCTCCAGGTCGTCCGCGCGGACTCCGTCCAGCAGTTCGCGGTACTCACGCTTGAAGGCGGCGGGGTTCGAGATGCCCTCGAAGACGTAGAAGCGGACGCCGTCGCCCTTCTTCGGGAAGCCCCAGGTGCGTTCCGCCTTGTCGCGGATGATCTGGCCGCCGGAGAGGTCGCCGAGGTAGCGGGTGTGGTGGTGGGCGATGTAGCCGGCCGGTCAGTCCCGGGCGCACTCGGCGACCCGGTCGGCGTAGGCCCGGGTGGCGGGCAGGGCGCTCAGGTTCGAGCGCCAGTCCGGGCCGCGCAGGTGGGCCAGGTCCTGCTCCAGGGAGGGCAGGCGCAGCAGCTCCGGGCGGATGAAGGGGCCGGCCACCGGGTCCGACGCCAGTTGCCGCGCGCCCGACTCCAGTGCCTCGTACACGAACCGCAGCTGTTCGGTGTAGCGGGCGTACGCGTCCATGCCCAGTCGGCCGCCGAGCAGGTCGCTCATGAAGGTCGAGGTCTCCGCCTCCAGGTGCTGCTCGTGGGAGGCGGTGCGGAGGAGGGTCGAGAAAGCCGAGGAGGCCGAGGAGGTCGAGGAGGAGTCCATGAGCCCAGATCTTTTACGGTTAGGCTTACCTAAGTCAATGGCTTGCCGACAGCTCGTCGGCATCCCCCGCCCCGTTGCGGAACGACGGAAGCCCGCCCTCCGAGGAGGGCGGGCTTCGAGGCCGAGGGCTGGTCGGTGGGGCTAGGGCAGGGTCAGGATGTCCGCGCCCGTGTCCGTGACCACCAGGGTGTGCTCGAACTGGGCCGTTCGCCTGCGGTCCTTCGTCACGACCGTCCAGCCGTCGTCCCACATGTCGTACTCGTGGGTCCCCAGGGTCAGCATCGGCTCGATCGTGAACGTCATCCCGGGCTGGATGACCGTCGTCGCGTGCGGGCTGTCGTAGTGCGGGACGATCAGGCCGGAGTGGAACGAGGTGTTGATGCCGTGGCCGGTGAAGTCCCGCACCACGCCGTAGCCGAAACGCTTGGCGTACGACTCGATGACCCGGCCGATGATGTTGATCTGCCGTCCCGGCTTGACCGCCTTGATCGCCCGGTTCAGCGCCTCACGGGTGCGCTCCACCAGCAGCCGGCTCTCCTCGTCCACGTCGCCGACCAGGTACGTCGCGTTGTTGTCGCCGTGCACCCCGCCGATGTACGCCGTCACGTCCAGGTTGACGATGTCGCCGTCGCGCAGCACCGTCGAGTCCGGGATGCCGTGGCAGATCACCTCGTTGACCGAGGAGCACAGCGACTTGGGGAAACCCCGGTAGCCGAGCGTCGACGGGTAGGCGCCGTGGTCGCACATGTACTCGTGCGCCACCCGGTCCAGCTCGTCGGTGGTCACGCCGGGCGCGATGTGCTTGGCGGCCTCCGCCATCGCCCGCGCCGCGATCCGCCCGGCGGTCCGCATCGCCTCGACGGTCTCGGGGGTCTGCACCTCCGGACCGGTGTACGGCGTGGGAGCGGGCTTTCCGACGTACTCGGGGCGACGGATGTTTCCGGGTACGGAACGGGTGGGAGACAGCTCCCCTGGGATGAGCAGCGACTGGCCAGACATGGCGGCGAGTCTAATTGAGCGGCCGCGGGGGACCATCTTCCGTGACGAAAGGAGCCGGTCATGCCCCTGTTCAAGAAGCGGACGGTCGGGAAGCCGGGCGAGTGGTTCTACTGCCTGGAGCACCAGAAGGTCGAGGAGGGCCCGGAGTGTCCCGCCAAGGACCGCTTCGGTCCCTACACCAGCCGCACCGAGGCCGAGCACGCCATGGCGACGGCGCGTGAGCGCGACCTCCAGTGGGAGAACGACCCCAAGTGGCACGACGCCCCCGAGGGCGGCCCCGAGGGCGGTCGCGGGGACTGAGCACGGGCGGGGCGGGAGCGCTCCTGCTACCAGCGGGCCGGGGGCGGGGCCGTCAGGAGGTCCGCCAGCCGGGACAGCCGGTCCCGGAAGCCGCGGCGGCCCCGCGGCGGCAGCGCGTTCTCCCCGGCCGCCGCGCTGACCAGGTGCTGCACGGTGTCCAGGTCCAGCTCGGCGCCCTCGGGGACGGCCAGCGTCTCGTGGGCCAGCGCCGGAAGCTCACCGTCGCCGGCGCCGAGAGAAAGCAGCGTCGCACCGGCCCGGCGGGCGTCGGACACCCGCTCCAGCAGCGGGGCCGTGGGCTCCTCGGGCGCCACCACCAGCAGCGTCTCGCCCCGCCGCGCCGCCTCCAGCCGCCCCAGGCCCACCGCGAGATGCGCGGGATCCGAGGGGCGCGCGCCGTGCCGTACGAGCGTCGGGGCCAGTTCCGGCGTGCCCGACCAGGCTGCCTCGTCCACCAGATGCGCCGCCAGGTGCCACGGCTCGTACTCCGGGGTGCCCACGATCAGCAGCCCGCCCCCGTGCGACACCACCGAGGCCCGCAGCGTCCCCGCGAACCGCCGGGTGGCCCCCAGCCACTCGGTCCCGGCGAGCACTTCGCGCAGCAGCGCGACCCGTACGGCGTCCATGGCGCCGCATCCTGCCCCCGGCCGGGCCGCCGCGTCCCGGGGTTCGCCGCGGATTCACCGGCCCGGGGGAAACGGCGGACGGCGGAGTGACGGGGCTCACTCGGCCGGAAACGGCGCCGCCGCGCACATAGAGTCAGGCCATGACTTCCAGTATCCCCAGCGACAGCGCTCAGCAGCCCGGGAACGCCCCCGCGAAGGCCCCCGCCAAGGACCCCTGGGACCTGCCCGACGTCTCCGGGCTCGTCGTCGGCGTGCTCGGCGGCACCGGACCGCAGGGCAAGGGCCTCGCCCAC